>CBFGXY010000084.1:0-7533 GCA_965652945.1 uncultured bacterium | reverse complement strand
CAGCCCGGCAATCTCACCGGCCTCCTTTGTGGCTTTACGCTGGGCGTCATTAAAGTAAGCCGGAACCGTGATGACGGCCTCCGTGACCTTTTCTCCCACATAATCTTCCGCCGTCTGCTTCAGTTTCTGCAGAATCATCGACGAAATCTCCTGCGGCGTGTATATGCGATCGTTAACTTTGACGCGCGCCGTGTCGTTTTCGCCTGCGGTAACCTCATAGGGGATCGTCTTGATCTCCTCGGCAACCTCGTTAAACTTGCGCCCCATAAACCGCTTGATCGAGGCGATCGTGTTCTCCGGGTTCGTGATGGCCTGGCGCTTTGCCGGTCCGCCGACAAGCCGTTCGCCGTCTTTCTTATAGGCAACGATCGACGGGGTCGTACGGTCTCCCTCGGCATTCAGAATCACAACGGGTTCGCCGCCCTCCATGACGGAGACAACCGAGTTGGTGGTACCGAGGTCAATACCAATGATTTTGCTCATGTGATCTATTGTGCGTGATGATAATGTGTTGTGTCAGGCAATGTGTCGACGTGTACTATTCTCAATAAGAGTGCCGTTCACGCACGTCGGCCAGATTGTCAGAAATCAATCCGCGCCCTGCCGCTCAGTCTGCCGAATCTTCGGCCGACGAACAGCATGTCGACTTCTTGACGCACGCTTGGACGCAAACATGTGCGAGCCTCGTTATATTGCACGCCTCGCCCGAGGATCTGCCGAAATGAAACACATACCGAACGCGCTCACGATTGCCAGAATCATCGTGACTCCCATGCTGCTTGTGCTGCTTCTGACCGGCACATTCATCGGGCAGTTATCTGCGCTCATCTTGTTCATTCTTGCCGCGATTTCGGATTATCTCGACGGCAAGTTGGCGCGCGTCTATAAGGCGGGCTCGCGATTGGGGCAGTTTCTTGATCCATTCGCAGACAAAGTGCTCGTTCTGGGCACGTTTGCTGTATTGTCATATCTGCTCCCCAATCAGGTTCCATGGTGGGGGGTCGTGTTGATAGCGCTGAGAGACGTCGGAGTTACATGGCTGCGTAGTCACGCCGAAGCACGTAATCGTTCCCTCCGCACGCTTCCAATCGCAAAGGCCAAAACTGCGGTTCAGGTTACGTTCATCATCACACTGCTCGTCCTGTTGACGGCAGAAAAGCTACCCGCCCTCGGAGTGGTCCATGAGGCTGTCGTGTGGATCCTCGATTCGCCCATCATCTTTATTGCTATGATGTTCGTTGTTGCGTTTACGCTCTACACGGGCATCATCTATCTATTCAAGCAGGAATACAACGCTCCCGTCTGATCGATGGAAGAAGTTTCTGGAAGTGCCATCGACATAGCGTCGGATCTCTTGCGAATCGGCGCAGTCAAGTTTTCGGTGGATCCGCCGTTTACCTGGACATCAGGCCTCCGCTCGCCGATTTATTGCGACAACCGTATGACGATCGGTCATGTGGACGTACGCAGGCGCATCATAAGGGCATTTCAAGACGTCATTACAGCCCGAGGTGTGGCGCCCGAGGTCATCGCAGGGACCGCCACGGCGGGGATCCCTCACGCGGCATGGCTGGCGGAAGCGATGTCTCTCCCGATGGTATATGTGAGATCGAAGCCGAAGGCACACGGGACGGGCAGCCGGATCGAAGGGCCGGTCTTGGAGGGCGCGCGTGTACTGGTGATCGAAGATCTCGTGTCTACGGGAGGCTCCTCGATCGATGCCGCAATAGCACTGGAGGAGGCGGGATTTGTTGTGGAGGGGATCGTTTCGATTTTCACGTACGGTCTACCGGTGGCAACCACAGCATTTGAAACCGCAGGCATCACACTTCATTCACTCACCGACATCGAAACACTGATGGATCAGGCGGCTCGTATGAACCTCCTCGAGCCCGCATCGATGCAGGAGATTCGTCGGTGGAAGGATGATCCACAAGGGTGGTCAGACAGACACGTGAAGAAGTCGGAAGCGAGGGATGACAGCTGAGATCATATCTATCGGTGATGAGCTCCTGATCGGACAAATCGTCGATTCGAATGCCGTATGGATCGCCGAACGACTCCATCATGCCGGGGTCGATATCGTTGCCATGGAGACCGTTCCGGACAATGAACCGATCATTGCGGAAGGTTTGCGACGCGCTATACGAAACGTTGACCTGGTCGTCATGACTGGAGGCCTCGGTCCAACACACGATGACGTGACCCGCCAGGCGGTCGCCTCTGCCATGAACGTCGGCCTCTCAATCAATAACGACGCATTTCGACAGATCGAGCGCAGATACGAAGAGCGGGGGCGAGATGTACCCAACTCGGCTGAGGTTCAGGCCACGATCCCCGATGGATTCGAGGTGATTATCAATCCGGTCGGAACGGCGCCCGGTTTCTGGCGCATGTGGAAGAACGACGGCAGAAACAAGATCCTCGCCGTGCTACCCGGTGTGCCGGCCGAGATGCAAGTGATGATGAAGGATGAGGTGTTGCCCCGCATCCATGAGCATCGCGACCTGTTCCATGTGAAGTCGCGTGTCCTTTTGACCACGGGCCTGGGCGAATCAACGCTTCAGGATCAAATCAAAGATATCGTCCCCCGGCGGGATTCGGGCATGCGGCTTGCGTATCTGGCAAGTCCGGGCGTGGTGCGTCTCCGAATAACGGGCTCGGGTGAGGACAGTGACCAGGTAGAGGCAGACCTTGACGGACTCGAGTCGCGTCTTCGAGAACGCCTCGGCAGGGTTATCTTTGGTGTCGAGGAAGAACGCCTGGAGGAGGTGGTCGGGCGCTTGCTGCGCGAGCGTGAATTAACGATTTCCGTCGCAGAGAGTTGTACGGGTGGGCTGGTTGCGAGCCGAATCTCTGATGTCAGTGGCGCGTCGAATTACCTGATGGGCGCGGTCGTGGCCTATGGAAACGCGATCAAAATGAATATGCTCGGAGTTTCCCGCGACGTCCTTGATGCCGATGGTGCCGTCAGCCGCGAAGTAGCGATTCAGATGGCTCGGGGTATCCGGGAGCGAGTCGGCTCGGATATTGGAATATCTACGACGGGGATTGCGGGGCCGACCGGAGGTACACCCGATAAACCGGTGGGAACGGTCTGGATCGGCTATGCCGGACCCGATGGGGAAGAGGCTCAGCTGCTTCAGCTGGTGAAACATCGAGGACTGAACAAGGAGCTGACTACGGTAAGGATACTCGACCTGGTGCGACACCGGTTGCTGAGTCTGGAAACATGAATGCTCCATGATCCTGAGAATCAGGGGTTATATTTTCGACATACGGGTTTTAATGGAATAAGGGCTGACGCAGGGGTGTCATCGGGAGCGGCGAACTTGTCGGTTTGAACGTCGTCGGCATCATCTCCCGCGAAACGGAGGCAGGGCCTCATATCACGAGTTATCAGGAGCATAAATCAGAAACAAGATCATGGCAGCAGAAGAAACAGCCAAACTAAAGGCGCTCAATCTCGCCGTAAAGCAGATTGAAAAGCAGTTTGGGAAGGGCGCGATCATGCGCCTTGGTGATGAACCGGTTGCCAGGATCGATGCCGTGCCCACCGGATCGCTGGCACTCGATTTCGCACTGGGCATTGGAGGCGTTCCTCGCGGGCGTATAATTGAAATCTACGGGCCCGAATCATCAGGTAAGACGACGCTGGCCACACACGTGATCGCAGAGGCACAGAAAATGGGAGGGTCCGCGGCGTTTATCGACGCCGAGCATGCCTTCGACCCTGGTTACGGCCAGAAACTGGGCGTGGATATCGAGAATCTGCTCGTGGCGCAGCCCGATACCGGAGAACAGGCGCTGAATATCTGCGACATGCTGGTGCGCAGCGGCGCCTTAGACGTGATCGTCATCGACTCCGTTGCGGCTCTCGTCCCGCAGGCAGAGATTGAAGGTGACATGGGCGACAGCCATGTCGGTCTACAGGCCCGTTTGATGAGCCAGGCACTGCGAAAGCTGACGGGAACGATCAGTCGAACGAAAACCGTCCTCATCTTCATTAACCAGATCCGCGAAAAGATCGGGGTGATGTTTGGTAGTCCCGAAACAACCAGTGGCGGACGCGCGCTGAAGTTCTATTCGTCCGTCAGAATGGATATTCGACGGATCGGGGCCATCAAGGAGGGAACGGAAGTAGTTGGTAACCGGACACGCGTCAAAATCGTCAAGAACAAGGTCGCACCGCCATTTCGGGAAGCCGAGTTCGACATTATCTATGGGGAGGGTATTTCGTCGCTGGGCGAGCTAATCGACCTGGGAGTCGAACACGGGCTGATTGCCAAAAGCGGATCGTGGTTTTCCGTCAATAACGAAACCATCGGACAAGGGCGCGAAGCGGCAAAACAATGGCTCCGGGACAATCCCGAGCAGATGGCCGAAGTTAAGCTGGGAATACAGCGCGCGATCGGTATGTTCGACCACCTCGAGGAAGACGCCGATCTCGAACCAGCGCCGACGAATGGCCTGAACTGACACGTAGAGTCGGCAAGGTGCTGAGCACCGTACTTAAGTGCCCTGCCGATGATACACCGTGCATGCACACATCACCAAAACCCGGCTAATGGGCGCGAAGCAGGTCGTGCCGGGAATCAGAACATCACTCATAAAAAAGGCACCATCCATCAGGAAGGTGCCTTTCGATATGTAGCGGGGGCGGGATTTGAACCCGCGACCTCCGGGTTATGAGCCCGGTGAGCTACCAGCTGCTCCACCCCGCGATGTAAGACATGTATTATACGGATTATGCGGCCGCGCGTCAAGTGAATGACGCATGAAACAGGTGCGGCGTCGCAATGGCCGAGTTCTTTACGGTGTCATCACCATTGAAAGTTCCCGGCCCGTCAAATGGATTCGTATACTCATTCTTCATTCGACACGCACTCACGCAAAACGATAAATGGCAGTTCTTCACCCGTTCAATGCGCTTCGTCCTCGCGAGGACCTCGTTAAGGAAGTTGCATGCGTTCCGTACGATGTGATCAACACCGAGGAGGCGCGACTCCTGGCAGATGGGAATCCCCTGAGCTTTCTGCATGTCATTCGCCCCGAGATCGATCTTCCAGAAGGCGTCTGCGAGTATGATGACGAGGTCTACGAGAAAGGAGCCGCCAACCTCCGCGCGTACATAGAATCGGAAGCCAGTATTCAGGATGAAGAACCGAGACTGTTCGCATACCGCCTAATTATGGACGGCAGGGCGCAGACAGGCATATTCGGGTGTGTTTCGGTAGCCGACTACGATTCAAATGTGATCCTGAAGCACGAACGAACCCTGCAAAGCAAGGAAGATGACCGCACGCGTCATTTGCTGAGCCAACGAGCTCATGCCGAGCCGGTCATGCTGACGTTCCGTCTGACGGATGCAATTGGTCGCATCATTAATGATTCCCTCAAAGGCGAGCCGCTTTACGACTTCGAGGCGGATGACGGCGTGCGCCATACGATCTGGTACGTCGACGAGACCGACCGTCTGGTGGAAGAGTTTGAGCGCATCGACAAGCTCTATGTTGCTGACGGCCATCATCGGTGCAAAGCAGCCAGCCGAGCCGCCGAAGAACTCAGACAGGGAGATCGGCCGGGAACGGACGAGTTTGAGTTCTTTCCCGCCGTCCTGTTTCCTATGGAGGAAATGCAGATTCTGGCGTACAACCGGGTTGTATATGCATTGCGGGGCGATTCGGATGATTTCATGGAGGAGATGCGGAAACGATTCGATGTCGTATCCGATGTCGATCCGGTCCCCGACGCGAAAGGCGATGTCTGCTTTTACACGAACGGCGGCTGGCATCGATTCACGCTGCCTGATACGGGACGTGCCACGATCGCCGACTCACTGGATGTTGCGCGGCTCAGTGAGTTCGTCCTCGAGCCGCTCTTCGGCATTGAGGATCCACGCACCGATCAAAACATAGATTTTGTTGGCGGAATACGAGGAACGGCTGAGCTCGAGCGCCTGGTCGATTCAGGTAAGGCCGCCGTGGCATTTTCTATGTATCCTACACGAGTGGAGGAACTGGTAGGCGTATCGGATGAGGGGCTGCTGATGCCTCCGAAGTCTACCTGGTTCGAACCAAAACTCCGCAGCGGATTGCTTGTGCACCTGTTCGATTAGGCATTTATCACATTCCACGCCTCCCGAGATGAAGGTACTGCTTGCAGACAAACTGGCCGATGTCGCAGTTCAACTTCTCGGCGATGCGGGGCATGAGGTAATCGTCGAACCCAGGGCCTCAGGAGACATACTCGTCGAGGCGTTGCGCACACATCAAGCCGAGGCGCTGATCGTTCGCTCGACTAAGGTGGCGGCCTCTGCTCTCGATGCCTCATCGAGACTCGAATTGATCGTCCGCGCCGGGGCGGGATACGACAATATTGATGTTGCGTCGGCGTCAGCTCGTGGAATCTTCGTCGCGAACTGTCCGGGACGAAATGCCGCCGCGGTTGCCGAACTCACCCTCGGTCTCATGCTGGCTCTCGATCGATCCATACCCGAGAATGTGATGGAAGCGCGCGCGGGAGTTTGGAACAAGGCGAGGTTTTCTGACGCTGCAGGGCTCAAGGGCCGCACTCTGGGCGTAATCGGACTCGGCAATATCGGTCGCGCTGTCGTCGAGCGCGCGAAGGGATTTGACATGCAAATCATCGCCTGGAGCAGGAGTCTCACAGACGAGAAGGCACGACACCTTGGGGTCGAAAGAATGAAGTCACCTCTCGACGTCGCTGGCGCGGCCGATATCATCACCCTGCATCTGTCGGCCACGGCGGAAACCGAGAAGTTTGCCGACAGGGAGTTTTTCGAACGAATGAAAGACGGTGCCTTCTTCATCAATACGACCCGAGCCTCGCTCGTCGATGAAGAGGCTCTGCTGTGGGCAACCGAAGTCAAGGGCATCCGCGCGGCTCTGGACGTAATGAGCAACGAGCCGGCGTATAAAGACGGCGAATTCAGCCACCGGCTGGCTTCCATTCCGAACATCTATTTGACCCACCATATTGGTGCATCGACGCAGCAGGCGCAGGATGAGACCGCCTCGGAAGCAGCTCGCATCGTGAATGAGTATGCACAGTCGGGGCATGTTGATAACTGCGTCAATCTGGCCGTTTCAACCCCCGCTACACACATGATGACCGTGCGACACGTAGACAAAGTCGGCGTACTGGCTGCGGTGCTCGACGAAGTGCGGCAGGCGGAGTGGAATGTCCAGGAGATGGAGAACCTTATTTTCGACGGAGCGCAGGCCGCCTGCGCCCGCATTCGTTATACCGGAAGTGCAGACAACTATGTGATCGACCGAATTGCGTCCAATGCGGACGTGCTCGCGGTGTCGATCATCGAGGTCTGACTCTTTCAGCTTATTCCGCCGCTTATCATTCATGCTTTCCTCCCAGCACATGCCACATCAGACGGGACGTCGCCTACATAATTTTTCAGCCGGTCCAGGAACACTCCCGGAAGAAGTTTTGCTTGAAATACAGTCGGGGCATGTTGATAACTGCGTCAATCTGGCCGTTTCAACCCCCGCTACA
>CBFGXY010000083.1:0-7572 GCA_965652945.1 uncultured bacterium | reverse complement strand
CCTCCCACTCCGCCCGCGAGGAACTCGGCGCCATACTTCACCACGGTCTGAGCGTCCGCTCGAAGTGGAAGTAACAGCAGCAGGCCGAAAATTAGAGCTAAACCGCCCGGATGCATTAAGCGCACCATTCGCATTGATTGATCTGACGTTGATAAAAACGTTGTAGCGACGTGCTGCTTATGGCGTGCGGATTTAAGACTCGAAGATGACGGAAAGATGCACTATACAAAGGAGCCGATCAAGGCGGGTTGGGTCAGCGCACTCGTCTGAGCCGGGCTCCAAACGCGCCGTCAATGTGATGCTCGTGTGGAAGCGTCCGGTAGAATTTGTCGGAGGTCAACTCGTGGGGCACATATGGGTTCGCCGGCTCGAGTACAAAATCAGGCCGCCGCTCTAAAAACCGCTCGATTTGTTCTTCGTTTTCATCGGGCTCGATCGAGCATGTGCTGTACACGAGGAGCCCGCCCGGCTTGACGACATCGGCGCATCCGTCCAGCAGTTCAGACTGAAGCTGCGTGAGTTCGGCCATATCCGCCGCCTTGCGCTGCCAGCGCAAATCGGCCCGTTTATTAATCACACCAAGGCCCGAGCACGGAGCATCGAGCAGAACGCGGTCCACGACTTCGTCTCCAAGAATGTCGGAAAGGCCGCGAGCGTCTCCGGATCGGACGTCAACATTCGTGAGGCCAAGCCGCCGAGCGGTCTCCATGACAAGGCCTACGCGCGCCTCGTTGATGTCGACGGCAATGACTCTGCCCTGGTTACCCATCAGTGAGGCCGCATAATTGGTCTTGCCTCCGGGAGCCGCGCACGCATCCACCACGCATTCGTCGGGCTGCGGATCCAGAAGCCGAACCACCAGACCCGCTCCCTCATCCTGCACCACACACCATCCATCCCGAATCAGTCCTGCATGAAAAACGGCCTGAATCGATCGGAGACGGATAAAATTCTCATCGTACAACGACACATCCCAATCGGCATCCGCCTCAACGAGTCGTCTAAGAAGCGCCTCCATGGTGGTTTTCACCGGGTTCATCCGCAATCCATAGATAGGTCGAGTGTTGTTGCTCTCGAGCAGTCGAACCGTATCCTGCGGACCGTACCTATTGAGCCAGCGCCTGACCATCCATGTCGGGTGTGAATGTCGAATTGCGAGATCGCGCGCAGCATCACCGGTCTGCGGCTCGGGCAGATTCGCCCGGTTTCTGACAACGTTCCGGAGTATGGCGTTAACGAGTCCCGCGGCGCCACGTCTCACCACTTTTTTCCCCAGCTCGTCCGCCTCGTTGACGGCAGCGTGCGGCGGCGCCTCTCGGATGAGGAGTTCATATATCCCGATACGCAGGATCAGACGCACATCCAGCTCGAGCCGGTCGGCATCACCACGGTAGAACTGAGCGATTATAAAGTCCAGCCATCGGCGCCATCGAGTAACGCCCGAAACAATCTCCGTTATGAATCTGGCATCACGGGAATCGAACGTCCCCCCGGAATCGATCAGCCCGATATAGGCCGCATCTTCGTCAAGACGCCGCAGCGTGCGGAGGGCTTCCAGACGGGGACTCGTTTGCGGGAGGTCCTTTGCGGTGTGGGTCATTCCATTATCTGCGCGAGGGGATCTTCGGGTTCGATATGCCCTTGCGGATGGGCCTCATCATGTTCACTGGGCTCGAGGTGTGCCGTGATGACGACGGTTTCGTTGTCAAAATGAGCGGTGATACGGTCTTCCACGTCGTGTGACAGTTCATGCGCCTCTTCGAGTGTCATTGCACCATCAAAAAGCAGGTGATACTCGATCCAGCGCTGGTCCCCGTTCGACCTGTGGCGCACCTGATGATATCCCTCGATCTTTCCTCTTTCCGCCGCCCGGTTGAGCTCATGCAGAATGATCTGCGTATCCTCGGGGTCGGTCGTATCCATCAGACCGAGATAGCCTCTTCGAATAAGGTTGTATCCCGACCAGAGGATATTGAGTGCAACGGCGATCGCCACGAGCGGGTCGAACCAGACGATGTTCGTAAGCCAGACCAGGGTCACTCCGCCGATGACCCCGAGGCTTGTCCACATATCGGCGAGCACGTGCTGACCGTTGGATATCAATCCGATATTGTTGTATCGCCTTCCGCTTCGAATAAGATAAAGGCCAAGCACCAGGTTCACAGCCGTCAACAGACCGAGAATTACCAGACCTAACCCGAGTTGCTGAAGCTCGGGACCTCGAATCAGGTCTAAAATCGCAGAATAAATAATGGTGCCGGCTGCCAGCGTGATCAGGGCACCCTCCAATCCGGCCGCGAAATAGTTGGCCTTTCCGTGTCCATACGGATGGCTCGGATCCGCCGGCTTCAACGAGTACCAGATCGACAGTGCAACCACGGCCGTGGCAACGATGTGGATCACCGACTCAGCCGCATCTGAAAATATAGCGGCGCTATTGGTAAGCAGGTAGGCTGACACCTTACCGATAAGCATCAGCACACTCACTGCCAGACTCACCAGGGCAGGTCTCAGGCGCCGATCTCGAAACTGTATTGTTCTGGAGCGGTCGGTCATCGGGTCAATCTCTTATGCTTGACTGCAACGCTTGCAGAGACGTCGGGTTTTTGCTCAGCAGGTGCCGCGTGCGACACGCAGTAAACCACGTATCATATCTCACCATCTATTTATCGAACACCGACCCGGGCGGAGGCGTAAGCCAGACCTCCACCACTTTGTATAGATGTTACCAGAACTCCAGGAAAAGCTTCGCCACCTTCCCAGGCGTCCCGGTGTGTACCAACATGTGGATGCAGACGGGAAGGTGTTGTACATAGGGAAGGCAAAAGACCTTCGGAATCGCGTCAGATCGTACTTCCAGAAGAATCGCGCTCACGACGGTCGGCTGGTCGTCATGATCCGCAAAATTGCCGATGTCGAGGTGATCGTGACCGATACTGAGGCCGAGGCGCTCATTCTGGAGAACAATCTGATCAAGAAGCTCAAACCGCGCTACAATGTGAATCTGCGCGATGACAAGAGCTATCCCTACATCTGCATCAAGAATGAACGATTTCCACGGGTCTTCCCTACGCGTCGCGTAAAGAAAGACGGATCGAAATATTTCGGGCCGTATACCGACGTCAAGAATATGAAGCTGATGCTGCGGACGATCCGCTCCATTTTCAAGCTTCGCACCTGTAATCTATTGCTTTCGGAAGAGGCGATTGCGGCCGGCAAGTATCAGCCATGTCTGGAGTATCACATTAAGAAATGTGCGGCTCCGTGCGTCGGATGGCAGACTGAAGAGTCATATAACCAGACGATCCAGCAGATTGAGAAGTTGCTGAACGGCCATACGCGCGAGCTGATTTCCCTCCTTCGGGATGAGATGAAGTCTCAGTCGATGGCCATGAATTTCGAGGAGGCAGCCACGCTTCGAGATCAAATTGCCGCGCTCGAGCAGTATTCGAGCCGCCAGAAGGTCATCAGCCAGGACTTTGTCGACCGGGATCTGTTCGCATTGGAGGTAGATCGGGAGGTCGGCGCGGCTGCAGGAGTGATATTCAAAGTGCGCGAGGGCAAGGTCATTGGCCGGCAGCATAAATATATCCGGCGCATCGAAGGATTTACCGATGCGGAACTGATGCAGACGTTTATTGAAGACTATTTTGCCGGTGCCACGTTCTTCCCGGAAGAGGTCCTCCTTTCGCAAGACATCGTTGAAGCGGAGCCGCTCGAGCAGCTCCTTCGAGAAGGCAGAGGGTCGCGGGTGACGATCCACATCCCGCAACGGGGAGACAAGGCGGGATTGATGCGCATGGTGGAGGCCAATGCACGCCTGCTCCTGGATGAGTGGAAAGTACAGCGAGCCAAGCGTGGCGAAGACCGTATCCCCTTCGCGCTCAAGAAATTGCAGGCGGATCTTCGTCTTGACGACCTCCCGAAGCGCATCGAATGTTTCGACATTTCGCACCTGGGAGGAACAGGTACGGTTGCCTCGTGCGTCGTCTTTGAGAACGGCACCCCGAAGAAAAGTGAATACCGCCACTACAAGATTCGCAGTGTTCCCGAAGGCAAGCCCGACGACTTCCAGGCGATGCGGGAAGTGGTGTCGCGGCGCTACAAGAAGATCGCTCACGAAGGCGGCGAGTGGCCCGACCTGGTAATCATCGACGGAGGTAAGGGCCAGCTATCGAGTGCGGCAAATGCCTTGATCGAGGCGGGTGCCTACGGGAAATTCCCTGTTATCGGCCTGGCCAAACGTCTCGAAGAGGTTTACTTCCCCGGAGACAGTGAGTCGCTGCTTATCGCGCGGGACAGCGCTTCGTTGCAGCTTTTACAGCGGATACGGAACGAGGCCCACCGCTTTGCCATTTCGTTTCAGCGTAAGCAACGACGTAAGAACACGATTCGCACGGAACTGACCAATATCCCCGGAATCGGTGAAAAGAGTGCCGAAACACTGATCAAAAAATTCGGATCCGTAAAGCGAGTCAGTGAGGCCTCCGAAGAAGAGCTCGCTCTGGCGGTCGGCCCGGCGCGTGCGCATGCCATCCGGTCCTATTTCGAAGAAAAGATTGATTCAAAGAACGCCGTTACTGAATAGCCGTGGGGCTGATGTTCTGGCAACGTACTTCCCGTTCAGGACAATAGAAAAACCCCGGCCGATTGTTCGACCGGGGTTTGATATCTCAAAGCGGAATAATCAGCTGATAGCTTCCACGTTCTGAGCGTTCGGTCCTTTCTGACCCTGACCGACCGAGTATTCGACGCGGTCGCCCTCATTTAGCGTACGGAAACCGTCGCTGTTGATTTCACTATGATGGACGAAAAGGTCCTTACCACCCTTATCAGGAGTGATAAAGCCATATCCTTTTTCGTCGTTGAACCATTTGACGGTTCCAGTTTCGCGCTCTGCCATTGGTAACGCCTGTACTTGATATAACGTGAATCGTATGGTGCTCGTCAATAAGCTCACGGGGTGAGTACATAAAAGCACGATGCACCATTAACGAATCAAAGGTACGGCGAAATTTCTGGTGTGTCAATCACCTACGGAATTGAATGCAGATATGCATTTCCATCTGGCGAGCGCTAAGTTCGGTCTCACGTTTGTAATTCACCGAAGCATGTCTCCCATATGCTGAACTATATCTGGGCGGGACTGATCATCATCAGTCTGGTTTTTGCCGTCGTGGTGGATGTCAGCGACATCACGTCGGATCGCTACAGAAACGGTGCGGAGCTGCCCATCAGGCTCGAATTGCCGGACGGCTACCAGCCTGAACAGCGACGCGTCAGGGTTGATGTCGCCATCGATGATGATCTCTATGGCGACTTTTACAACACAGAGGCACGGCCGGACAGTCTGTACTCGGGCTACATTATTCGTACTCAAGATGGTACGCAATTGCGTCTCGACGCCGGTACGCCACTTCCCGAACCGCTCGCTACCATTCAACGATTCTCGTCGTCACGCGATGACGAACTTCAAGGAATCCTGACCGACCAACAAGTTTCGGCGGATTCAAGTTTTATCTCTACCGCCGTCACGTTTTCTCGGGTCCGGTTTGTCAAACTGAACGATATCACCGCCGCCGCATTTTCGTTTGCGGAATCGGCCGCAACACTCGCGCTCGGCTTGATTGGTGTACTGGCTCTGTTCCTGGGTCTGTTGAAGATAGCGGAGGCAGCAGGGATCGTGGCGGCAATCGTTCGCTTTACTCAGCCGATATTTCGACCGCTGTTTCCTGAAATTCCCGATGGACATCCGGCCCTCGGAATGATCGTCCTTAATCTTTCAGCCAATATGCTTGGCCTCGGTAATGCGGCAACACCGCTAGGGATTCGCGCGATGGAAGAGCTGCAAAAGCTTAATCCTAAAAAGGACACGGCTACGAACTCCATGGTGATGCTGCTGGCACTCAACACTGCCAGCGTTCAACTGGTACCGCCCGCGTTGCTGGTCGCCATTATGGGACTTCAAGTTAACGAGCTCATCCTGCCGATAATTATCGTGACAGTCCTGTCAGCGACGGTAGCCGTGGTAGCCGCCAAGCTATTGCAGAGAGTACGCATCTACCGCGAGTCTGACCCCGGACTTATCGACCCGGCTGAAATAGAAACCGACGAAAACAACTCGTAAAAAATGGATTTCTTTCGTTCTGCAATCGACATCTTTTCGGTTCTGGTCCTGCCGTTGATGATCGTCGGGTTTCCCCTCTATGGACTCTACAAGAAGGTGCCCGTCTACGAGGAGTTCGTAGAAGGAGCAAAAGACGGATTCAAGGTAGCCGTGATGATCATTCCCTACCTGGTGGCCATCCTGTTCGCCATTGGTATGTTTCGAGCCTCGGGAGCGATGGATTTCCTGGTATCGGGATTCAGACCATTGCTCGGAGCCATTGGGATACCGCCGGAAATCATCCCTATGGGGATTATCAGGCCACTTACGGGGTCCGGATCGGCCGCCGTCGTTGCGGATATGATCGCCGTCTACGGGGAGGACTCGATCGTGGTCAAAATCGCGGCCACGATGTTCGGCTCGACCGAGACTACGTTCTACGTCATCGCCGTTTACTTTGGCGCAGTCAACGTAAAGAAAACTCGCCACGCGGTTCCGGCTGGACTGCTGGCCGACTTCGCGGCGTTTTTAATCGCAATTTATCTCATCCAGCTCATGTACGGCTGGGTATCGACATCCCTCTGATCCTATAGGGCCTTCCGGCCCGTTAACGCTACAGGTTTAGTACGCTGTTCTCGCTGAAGTAAGGCGATGGTGCCCGGCCATCCGCAGCATCATCGTTACGCCATTCCGAACCATCGACGAGATAGCGGAACTGATAGCTGGCGTTGGGCTTGAGCGTGACGCCCGTGCTCCACACGTTGCGTGTCTTCACGTATTTCATCGGTGTGGCCGATTCGTCCCAGTCGTTGAATTCTCCGACCACATGCACGCTGTCCTTCGCCGCGTCTCCGGGTAATTCAAACGTCACTCGGACAGTGCGACCGCTCTGGGCTACTTTCTTTCTGATCATCGCAAAATGGCTCTGGTCTATCGTTTATGCAGATACAAGATCTTATACATGACGATGCGAATCCGGCCGCGCCACCGAAAGAGTCACCTGTCACGGATCAATCTTCAGTTCGAGACACAGTCATAGGAATTCGCCATGTCAGGGTAATAATCTGCCACCCAATTTAAACAAGAGGGGGACTGGAATCTCCTCTCGCGGCATCACATCCTGCGCTTCTCATGTAACAACACGCTGCCCGGTTGAATCCCGCTCAACGCGCCGTCACCCCGGTTACCACGAGTAGGCGCTGGGTACCTGCACGAATATCATCATAGTAGACAAACGCCTGATAGGCACTTTCCGGACGTGGCGCGGATCGGTTCATTGCGGCACGCAAGCGCTGATCCCGTGAGGTGTATGTATATTCATACGTGCCCTGTTTGACCAGCAGAGTCGCCTCATACCTGCGAGTAACAGTATTCCAATCCATCCGGGATCGAACGTCGGCACTCCAGTTGTTGAAGGCCCCAATGATATAAACGTCATGCGAGTATGGGAGACCGTCGGGGGGCTC
>CBFGXY010000082.1:0-7574 GCA_965652945.1 uncultured bacterium | reverse complement strand
TCGGAAGGCGAACATCCGTTTGATTCCGTCGAATGGGAGCGACGCACCGCGGCGAGAGGAATTCGACATCGCCTTTTCAAACGATCGGAGCGGTCAGGTACATGCGGTCATCGGGGGTGGAGTGCATGCGGGACCATTGAACCTGGCTCTTGATGTCGGCTTCGGATCAAACCCGGTATATGGTTTGAGCCTCGGAATTCTATTGTGATGGGAGGTCGGCACCTATCGTCCGACAAAAAAGCCCGGCCCTGAATCCAGGACCGGGCGGCATCTCGTCCAATGAGACGAAATACGCGGGAGCCCGTGGTGTCGGGCACGTCTTTATTCAGACGCGCCGCCAGGCCCTCCACCGAGATCGATCAAGATACGTCGACTGAGGACTCATTGACTACGACTCAGATGTCAAGGTCGTCATCGTCATCGAAGTCGAAGTCGTCGTCATCGTCGTCGAAATCGAAGTCGTCCTCGTCGGCATCATCGTCATCGTCGAAGTCGTCGTCGTCGAAGTCGTCGTCATCTTCGAAGTCGAGGTCATCGTCATCAAAGTCATCGTCTAGCTCTTCGAACGCTACGGGCAGATCGATCGCTTCATCGACGTCGAGGAGAGAATAGAGAGTCATCACTATTAGGGAAGGCTGGTGTAAGGTCCGACGGCGGATTTCCTGATAATGGGAATTACGAAACCGATCCGAGGGAAAGCAAGCACGACGTGACTCTCCCGCGAAAATTTCTTGCGCATCACGCTTTTGTTCCATTCCCGACGAACTCCGTCGACCCGGCGTTGGTAAAGCCTCCCCGATGCGGTAACTTCGACAGGATTACGAGTGGAGAATCGGTCTTCCGATATCTGCAGGAACCATCGTTCTCGCTCGTAATAGGCGACGGCCGCATAGTAGACCATTGAACATTCGACAATAGAGCCACCGATGCAAGAGTTTCAAGAACGCTCAGCCTACCCGCATCCGGAAGAGTTTGAAGTGATGAGGCCGGAGTACAGCGAAACGGAAGATGGATATTTTCTGGCTGTGATCAACGTTGCGCCATTTACCGTTCGCGGCAGGAGCATGACAAAGGCCGGCGCGCGACGGGCCGCTCTATATGAGGCCGAAAAAACCTACCGATCGTACCATCCGTCGTATCGTGTGCGAAATCCCTTCCCCGACTCTTTCGTTGATGGAGAGGGAGTTCAGTGGCGCCGTGTGCCGGCATCGAAGCGGTCTGAATTGGGAGACTATTTGTTCGTGGGCGACGACGGAGAAGAGGATTACGCTGATATCGACAATATGCTGTCGTGGGACGTGCGCCCGGCGGAGACGGAAGAGCAGGAATGACCCCTACAGGCGTTGATGCCGCCTGATACGGGCTCGCCTCCTCCATATCGCGACGTGTTTCGAAGCCAATGGCTTTGAAACACATCCAGACTCATCCCTCGACATTTCCCATTGATCGACCGCATGGAACCAGATCCCGCCTCCTTCCTGCAGGATCTTTCTCTAGACATCCCGCCTGTTCTTGACGAGCTGGAAGCAGAGATACGTGCATCCACCAGACGCAAACCTCCGACAGGCCTCCTCTGGCGCGGACGCAGCGGGATGGTGCTGCGCTCCCCACGACTGCCGGGTATCGTACTCAAGCGGTTGCCGGCATTTGCCTCAGACGAGCGGCGGGCACTCTACGCACGAAGCATCGACGCATATGCGCAGTTGCTTCAATCTCCCATTGGACTCCGGGTGTTACCGCACCAGACCGTGGACGTGGATTCCAACAACGAACTCGTACTGTATATCCTTCAACCGGAGTGCGATCCTACCACAATCGGAGACAATCTTCTGGCTGAGGCAGACGAGGTGACCGCCACATGGGTTCTTCAGGCCGTACTGAGGGAGACCCTCCGCGTCTGGCACAGAAACGCCATCGAGCGGGAGATTCAGGGCCACGACAGTCAGATCGGCCTCGACGCCCGTCTCTCGAATTGGAGTATCGACCTGAACGGTGCTCAGCCCATTGCGACGTATTTCGACACAGGTACACCATTCATTCGGCGTCTTGGAAAAGACCGCGTCGATCCTGAGGTGTTTCCGGAACATATCCCATCCGTTCGGTCGTCATTTTGGAGTCGCAGGAAGCCAGACGAAGAGCTGAACCGCTACTATGAACTTCGGACGGTTTGCATCGATCTACTGGGCGAGATCGGAGCAGTGGCTCCCACACGTCTCGACAGCGCGCTGCGACAGGTAAATGCCTTCGTACAAGGCGATGCAGAGGATCTAGGTGAGGCTCCAGTCGATGAGGACGAATTGAAGAAGGTCGTCAAGATCGAGAAGAAGCGCCGAGAAGAGGCACTTCCGGCGTAGCGCGCAACGCCCCCGCCCTGGTCATCGGATGACTACGTGAAGTCATACGATGACTACGAGAAGCGATACGATGACTACGTGAAGCGGTACGATGACTACGCGAAGCGATCCGATGACTACGCGAAGTGATCCAATGACTACGCGAAGTGATACGATGACTCACTTCCGACTCACGCGCCTCAGCGCATGTATCAGACCGGGTAGATAAAAAAGAAGCGTAAGCAGGATGTTCAGCCAGAAATGAACACCTGCTCCATCTTTCAGATAGACGGCAAAAGGTGGAAGCAGGACGGCCAGGAAGCGCATTCTACATCTCCGCTTCGTACTGGGTGGCGCCCAGTGCCTCATCCTTTACCTGCATCAGGAGCTCGAAGGCGGCATCATCATCGGGGGGCAGTTCGCCCGTGAAAATGTGTTCCTTGATGGCACCGATCGCCTTCTTCTCACGGCCCTTGAGTTGCCGAACGACCTTATGAAAGAGACGTCCCCGGCGCAGCGTCTCGTCTTTGATGTCCAGAAGATACTGGTAGGCGGATTCGTACTCGTTGGGAATCGTGCCTTCCAGAATAGCTTCTCGAATGACGTTCTTGGCAATACCGATTTCAACTCCCTCTCCAACGCCGAGTACCTGCATGATCTCATGCCCGTCGACGGGGGGCTGGAACTGTCGGAGCCGGTCCTTCTCCTCGACCTCCTCCAGCTTCTGCTCAACATGATCGAATGCCCGCAGGTAGCGCCTTATCCTCCGTGGATTTTTTGATGTGATGTCGGCACGAACCAGGATCATCAGATCATCGATATCGTCCCCCGCGTCGAAGAGCAAGCGTCGGACGGCCGAATCGGTGACGTCATCATCCACAAGGGCAACGGGACGGTGATGCAGCCGAACGAGCTTCTCGACATACTCCATCCTCTCATCCATCGGCAGTTTCATCCTACGGAAGATTCGCTTGATCATGCGCGAACCCACATCTTCGTGGCCGTGGAAGGTCCACCCGGCAGTGTCTGAGTACCGTTTCGTGCGCGGCTTGCCAACATCATGCAATAGAGCCGCCCAGCGAAGCCATTCGGTCTCTTCTGCGGAACGCGACTCCGTCATCTCGACAAGGTTATCGAGGACCTCGAGCGTATGGTAGAAATTGTCCTTGTGCCGATGACCATCGACCGCCTCGACGCCTTGAAGAGCGGCGAGCTCAGGAAGTATTCTGGCTAAAATTCCCGTCTTAAACAGAATGCGGAAACCGGTCGAGGGATGAGGCGAGCAGACGATCTTCTGCAGTTCTTCCGTGATCCGTTCCTGACTCAGAATCTCGACGCGCTCCGCCTTTTCCTTCATTGCGTCGAAGGCATCGGGCTCGATGGTGAACCCCAGTTGCGCGGCGAACCTCGCTGCACGAATCATCCGAAGTGGATCGTCTTCGAAGGTCCGACGAGGATCGAGTGGCGTGCGCAAGACTTTCGCCCGGAGATCTTCCAGCCCGTCGAACGGATCAATCACGTCTCCAAACCCATCCTTTGTAATGACGATGGCCATCGCATTAATGGTGAAGTCCCGCCGATACTGATCCTCCTCGATCGTGCCGTTTTCAACGATAGGCTTTCGAGAATCCCTCCGATAACTCTCCTTTCGCGCCGCCACGAACTCCAGCACGTAAGCACGTCCCTCCTTATCGGCAGGGATCCGAATTGCGGCCGTACCAAAGTTCTCATAGATATGGACCGCTTCACCACCAAGCCGATCGGAAACGGCCTTCGCCAGCCTGATTCCACTTCCCTCGCCCACGGTAACGAAGTCAAGATCCGTGGTATCGCGGCCAAGCAGGAGATCGCGTACGAGCCCGCCGACGGCGTACGCATCGATCTCGGCGCGTTCAGACACGTCACCGATCGTACGCAGTAAGGACGCATACGGCTGGTCGTCAATTCTGGAAGCTATGTTTGCGGATACCATGATCTAATCCTCTGCAATCGAATAGGCAGTGCCTACTCCGGATTTCAGCGCGAGGTTCGAAAGGGTTCGAGAGGCTCAGATGAAAGTGTATACTTCCACCGATCGGCCGTTAAAACGGATCGATTCTCAGAAACACTTTAACGTTTTACCTTCCATACAGCCCAGACGTCACTCCTTCACGCTTCCCCGAACGTCTCCCAGAACAGCGCCGAAAGATCGCGGATCAGGTCCCATCCTTCGTTCGAGTCCCATCCCGTATCCTCCTGATTCTTCGTTGCGATCGTAAAGACATAGTCGCCCCCGGGCGCGTTTACCAGGACCGTCTCCGAGCGTGAGCGGTTCACGGCGCCGTTCTTGGCCATGGTCTGAATGTGCGGGGGAATGGGCTCGATCGCGACCGTGTCATAAAAGACGCGCGTGAGGATACGGTACATCTGCCGGCTCGCCTCCGGAGAGACGGCCTTTCCATCACGAATCATGACCATAAGCTCGCTCATTTCACGGGGAGTGGTCTGTCCCCAGCCATATCTTCGCTGGTATTCGCTGCGACCCTCCGTGCGTGAGTTTACGCGTGTAGATTCGAATCCGTGGTCCTCGAGCCAGTCATTGATCGCAGCTCCGCCTCCTACCAGATCCTGAAGCCACAGGCTCGCCGTGTTGTCGCTCGTTGTAATCATCAGCATTACGACACGTGCGAGTTCGATCTCCTCGCCATCCATAAACGATCCGAGAATGTCGCGGCCGGCGTAGAGTAACGAATCTCGATAGACAAGCGTCTGCCGGTAATCCAGCTCTCCCTTCTCTATCTGGTCGAAGGTCTTCACGAGAATCGGCACCTTGACCATGGACGCGGTGGGAAACACGGTATCAGCATTGACAGCTGCGTAGCGTCCACTCGGCAAATGGCGCACGTAGACGCCCACATCACCTCTGAAATCTTGCGTAAGGGCTTCGATTCGCTGCTGCAACGTCGTATCGAGCGAATCCGTCGCTCCATGAACGGCGATCGAGGGTGCGAAAAGAAGTAGTGTAAAGCAGAACCAGGCGTATTTCATTTTGACGGGATGATGGAAGACGAATCCAGCGTACTCGGATTCTACGGAGAAAGCCGTTAACCTTCAGAATCTTTATCTAACCTCGCGCATAGGCAGCGGCGTTTCGCTTAGATTCATTCTAAACAAGCCTTGCCATGTCACGTGCAACCTTATTAACGCTACTCGTAGCGCTGTTTCTCATCTCCTCGGGATGTTCGCCATCAGATGGCGAAGACCTTGTCATTTACTCCGGGCGCAGCCGCGCCCTGGTTGAACCTCTCATCGAGCGGTTCGAAGAGCAGTCGGGACTGAACGTTGGGGTCCGTTTTGGGGATACGGCCCAGTTGGCTGTAGCACTGATCGAGGAAGGCAACCAATCATCGGCTGATGTTTTCTGGGCGCAGGATGGTGGGGCACTCGGCGCCCTTGAGCAGGAAAACCTGTTTGCCGAGCTTCCGACGGAGCTGCTTGACAGCGTAGTACCTCTTTACCGCGGCGACTCCGGTACATGGATCGCTACCAGCGGTCGCGCCCGCGTTCTCGCCTATTCAGCCGATCGAATCGATGAAGCCGACCTGCCGGAGAGCATCTTCGATCTAACCGATCCGGAGTACGACGGAAGAATCGGATGGGCACCCACCAATGGATCGTTTCAGGCACACGTTACGGCGATGCGCGCGCTGGTGGGAGACGATAGCACCCGCGCGTGGCTGGAGGCGCTGAATGACAACTCGCCGAAGAGTTATCCGCGCAACGCAGCCATCGTCCAGGCCATTGCCGACGGCGAGATCGACTTCGGACTTCCGAACCACTATTACCTGCTCCGTTTCCTGGATGACGACCCGAATTTCCCGGTCGAGCAAACGTTCTTTGCCGATGGCGATGCAGGTAACCTGATCAACGTGGCGGGTGTTGGCATTCTTTCATCGAGTTACAACCGAGATGCAGCAATTCAATTTGTGGAATTTCTGCTTTCGGATGAGACGCAGTCGTACTTCGGGACCGTGACGAAAGAGTACCCGGTTATCGACGGCGTCGAGGCAGACGACGCTCTTCCTGAACGTACGCGGCTGGATGAGCTTCGCCCGAGCGTCGAGTTCACCGAACTTGGCGACCTCCAGACGACGCTGCAGATGATGCGAGAGGTCGGCATTCTCTAAGTCATAGTCACGTCCTCATCACTACAACCACACGATATCGCCGTGTCAGAGGCCGCTGGTACCTTATGGTACCGGCGGCTGTTGTAGTAGCGGGTGTTGTCGTCCCCCTGCTGTATCTGCTGTTGCGGGGCTTTTCAGCTGATCCGGCTGAGCTTCAGGCGCTCGTTTTCCGCAGGCGTAATCTCGATCTCCTTCTGAATACACTTGCGCTCACTGTAGGAGTGCTTGTGGCTGCGACCTTCATCGCGTTTCCGCTGGCGTGGATCACGACGCGGGTCGACATCCCGTTCCAAAAGTCGGTCACCGTAATGGGTGTGCTGCCACTGGCAATTCCCGGCTACGTCATGGCGTTCGCATTGCTTTCGGCAACGGGGGGCTACGGTACCATCAGCCAGATAATCGGCGTAGAGTTCGGCCGTCCGACGGGATACTGGGGATCGTTTTTCGCCCTGGCCCTGTCGACTTCCCCTTACCTTTTCCTGAACCTGCGATCGGCCATAAATGGTCTCGATTCCTCGTTTGAAGAAAGTGAGCGTTCACTTGGATATGACTCGAGGGTCGTCTTCCTGCGCTTTGTACTGCCTCAACTTCGCCCGGCGTATCTAGCGGGCGCGCTTCTGGTGGGACTGCATGTTCTTGGGGATTTCGGCGTAGTGTCGTTAATGCGTTTCGAGACATTCAGCTATGCGATATATCTGCAGTATTCGAGCGCTTTCGACCGCGTTTATGCCTCCTGGCTGGCGCTGATGCTCCTCGGTCTGACGGCAGGCGTTCTATTTATGGAGGCAAGGCTGTTGCGCGGGGTCGTTCTCCATCGCACGGGCAGTGGAGTCCGGCGCGTAACTCGCCTGGTGAAGCCCGGACGCTGGTCGTTCCCGATCTTCGCCTTCATCGCCGTGCTGATCATCGCGATCGCCGTGCCGGTGGTGTCTCTCGCGTTCTGGACGACAACCTCCCAGGCCGCGAGCGAGATGAGCGGGGTTTTTTCCGCCATGTGGATGTCATTCACGGCGTCGGCGCCTGCAGCGGTGGTAGCCGGAATACTCGCTCTTTCGCTGGCTTACATGAGCGTGCG
>CBFGXY010000081.1:0-7697 GCA_965652945.1 uncultured bacterium | reverse complement strand
ACGCCCTGACCGTCAGCAGCAAGTACCAGGGGTTGATGGCCAACGTCCACCTGGACAGTCAATACGCTTCGATCTGAGAGCACAAAAGGGCGAACCGTAAGGCTGTGCGAAGCTATCGGTGCAATGACGATTACATCAGAACCGGGAGCCACAATCGGTCCGCCTACGGATAAGGAGTAGGCGGTCGAGCCCGTAGGGGTGGCGATGATAATTCCATCGGCCCAGTAGTTGTTTAGCGGCACCCCATCCACACGTACATCGATAGAGATTAATCCCGCCCGGCCGCTGCGCTCAAGCACGAACTCATTCAGAGCATAGTGGCGATCACGATCCTCCCCGACGATGTCTGCCCTGAGACATGCTCGTTCCTCCACGTGGTACTCGTTGCGTTCAATGTGGAGAATGGCGTCCTGAACCTCTGCCGTCTCGATTTCCGCGAGAAATCCAAGTCTTCCAATGTTCACGCCGAGGATCGGGGTATCTGCGCCATCCAGTTGGCGGGCCGTATGTAGAAACGTGCCGTCGCCGCCGAATGAAAGGACGATCTCGGCATCCTCCACGATACTCTCCACGACGGAATCGCGAATCTGATCTTCGCTCAACAGGCCCCGTGAAAGAACGCCCTCGGCCAGCTCGGGGGTGATTCGGAATTCGATTTCCTGCCGGTTCATCCAATCCATCAGATGGGCGGCAGGGTGCCAGAGATTCTCTTTCGAAGTGTTGCCGGTGATTCCGTAGATCATGCAAACATCAGCAAGTGGGGCTGGAAGCTATTTGAAGAGGATTCTACATGCAACTGCGGGGTTATGAAATGTGGAACGAGTGTTTATTGGAATAAAGCTCTTCCTATCGATGCCATGCTTTCACACGTTTGGAGCAGCACGACGATAGGTGTCGATGCGCTGCCGATTGAGATTGAGACGAATGTTCGGGGTGGTCTGCCGAAGTATGTGGTGGTGGGGCTTCCTGACGGAGCCGTGCGGGAGAGTCACCAACGAATCTGGGCCGCACTCAGGAACTGCAGGCTCCCTAATCCGCACGGTGTGATCACCATCAACCTTGCCCCGGCGGATGTAAAGAAGGAAGGTGCCTCTTTCGATCTGCCGATCGCCATCGGGCTCATCGCAGTGGCAGATCGGACGATTCCTCAATCGATGCTGAGCTCCTTTTTCATTATGGGAGAGCTCGCACTCGACGGTGCCGTTCGCCCGGTCAAAGGTGTGCTTCCGATGGCCGTTCGAGCACAGCAGGAAGGGAAGCGAGCCGTGATCGTTCCGGCTGAGAACGCCTCGGAGGCGGCGGTTGTCGACGGACTCGATGTATACCCCGTCCGGAATCTGCCCGAAGCTTTCGATGTCCTGCTCCAATCGCCGTCGGCCCCAAGGCCCTATCGGCGTAACCTCGGGTCGCTGTTCGTCAATACCGGGAAGTATGACGTTGATTTCTCAGATGTAAGGGGACAGGAGAATGTGAAACGAGCACTGGAGGTGGCAGCTGCAGGAGGACACAATGTGCTTCTTGTGGGGCCGCCCGGTTCCGGTAAAACAATGCTCGCCAGACGACTGCCTACGATCCTTCCACCCTTATCCACTGCCGAGGCGCTGGAGACAACGAAGATCCACTCCGTTGGCGGAAAATTGAACGGGCTGGGTGTGATCGCGACACGACCGTTCCGATCTCCACACCATACGATATCCGACGCGGGACTGTGCGGGGGAGGGGCCAATCCGGCTCCCGGAGAGATTTCGCTCGCACATAACGGAGTACTATTCCTTGACGAACTGCCGGAGTTCAAGCGACAGGTTCTTGAGGTGCTGCGCCAACCGCTCGAAGAGGGAAGCATCACAATATCACGGGCGCGAACGACGGTCGATTATCCTGCGCGTTTCATGCTCATTGCCAGCATGAATCCTTGTCCGTGCGGACACTTAAACGATCCGTCGAGAAAATGCGTCTGCCCGCCGCAACTTGTTCAGCGGTATCTATCACGCATCAGTGGACCGCTCATGGACAGGATCGATCTGCATGTGGAGGTAACGCCCGTAGCCTTCGAAGAGCTTAACCGACGGGGAGATGCCGAGGGATCCGCCGCCATCCGAGAACGAGTCGTGCAGGCCCGTTCGATTCAGGGGAAGCGATTCGTCCGTATGCAGGGCATCCACTCCAATGCTCAGATGCATACCAGACTCGTCAGGGCACATTGCAAACTCGATGATTCAAGTCAGAACCTGATGAAGATGGCCATTCATCGTCTCGGGCTCAGTGCCCGGGCATACGATCGGATCCTGAAGGTGGCC
This sequence comes from uncultured bacterium, assembly GCA_965652945.1. GTDB lineage: Bacteria > Bacteroidota > Rhodothermia > Rhodothermales > CAZKDQ01 > CAZKDQ01. Next base: position 5,400 of record CBFGXY010000081.1, on the reverse strand, counting down.
AGAACGATTGCGGATCTGCAGCAAGCCCCCGACATAGGTCCGGAGCATCTATCGGAAGCGATTCAGTACCGATCCCTTGACCGGAGCTGGTGGAATGGTTGAGGTTTACCTCCGATAGGGATCCTGCCGCTCAGTCGCCATAAGAACGCGCAGATCGAGTGCGCGCGCCGTGCTTGCAACTGCGGCAAACTGCTCGATCGTTGCGTTGCGGTCTGCCCGGAGAACTACTGACGTGCGATCGCCTCGAGCGTCCCGAATTGCAGATAGCAGGTTCTCACGTTCTGTCGGGGCGTCGTCCACGTAATAATCGCCATCCTCCGTAATCACCACTGTCACGAACTGATCCTGAGTCGGCGCCGCCGTGTCAGCCTGTGGGAGGTTGACCTGTATGCCGAACTGAGGGATGAAATTCGAGGTGATCAGAAAGAAAATGAGCAGAAGGAGCACAATGTCCGTCAACGCGGCCATCGAAAACGCGGTGACGGGCTTCCTGGATGTTGAGAAATCAAACGACATGATCTGGCGCCAATAAAGAAGCGGTTGTAGAAGGAGGTCGCTTAGTAGACGCGCTCTTCATAAGAATGTGCGGCCGGTGCGGGTTCCTGCAACAGATCGATGAAGTCGGTCGCAGAGCGCTCCATATCGTTGACGAGTCGGTTGATCCGCCCGATGAGATAATTATAGAAGAACAGCGCCACGATCCCTACGGCCAGACCGACCGCCGTCGTGATGAGTGCCTCCCAGATGCCGCCGGCCAGTACACTTGGGTTTACGTTACCCTGGAGGTTTTGAATAGCCTGGAATGCTTTGATCATTCCTGTAACCGTTCCAAAGAACCCGAGCATAGGTGCGATCCCGGCGATGCTTGCCAAGATATCCGTGCGTTTCTCGAGTTCGAATGCCTCGTGCTTGCCCGCCGCCTGCACCGCATCCTGGATCTCCATAATGGGGCGACCCAGGCGCTCGAGACCTTGTTTTAGGATTCGGCTGATGGGAGTTGCCTGGGATTCGCAATATGCGACTGCGCCGCGGATGTCACCGTTCTGAACGTAATTTCGGATCTGTCGGGTGGTTGCTTCGGGGTCGGCAGCGGCTTTATGAACTGTGATGACCCGCTCCACGAAGATGTAGATCGCCAGAATCGAGAGCAGAAAGATGGGAATCAGAACCCATCCACCCAGCACCAGGGTTTCCAGTAGTGTGAGCGACTCCGCCCCTGCCGGTTCTTCGAGTATTTCCAGCGGGAGCTCGGTGGCGTCCTGTAACAGCAGTAATAACATGACGGTCCGTCTATCTCAGAAAGGGTTAATTGGCGGGAGTCGCCGGGTATCTCAAGACCCAGGTGCCCTCAGGCAGTTCTGGTGTAATTTCACTCCTCGATCGTACCGAGTCGGCCGAGGCAATTGTGGTGAATTCTCCGATTCCAACGCGATAGCGTATTCCTGCAGGTGTCGAGTCGGAGAATACAGCCGATCGAATGCCTCGCTCCCTCCACTGGTCAGAAACCTGTTCAGCACTGGTGCGGGATGGAAGGGAGGCAATGATCAGCGTATATCGGCTGACCGACGTATCGATTGCATCGCCATACAGGGGCGAATATTCCTCGACAGGTGATTCGATTTCCTGATCGGGTAATGGCTCGTCCGTAACGTCCTCATCCTGCACATCGCTCTCGGCCTGCACGGCGAGGGCCTCGCTTGCTGAATCATCCTCGATTCGACGCTGCTGGTCCGGTATACGAGGAATATCCGAAACGGATCTATCCGACATAAGGAGGTAGGCTCCGGCAACAACCAAAATGATCACCACGGCGCCCGAAACGAACCACGCTGGACTCATCCGACGCCTGCTTCTGCCGCCCTCAGGGGGAATTACGCCGGCTGGAGGCGGGGCGTATTCGTCTTCATCGGAAAGGTGATCACCTGGCACGTATGGGATATCCCCGCTCGGAAATTCGGAGACGGGTTCTTCCGTTTCCGCTTCTCCGGGGTCGTCATCTGCGGCCTCATTCTCATCTCTACGGACAAAGACAGGCTGTTCGTCAACGGGAGAAAGCGTTGGCGGAGCAAACGGGGCAGGGGGTTCGATGGGTTCGTCATCCTCGATCTCAGAGGAATCGGTCCAGACCGGCGGTCTCCATTCTGCATCGTCTTCACCGCTATCCTCCTCGCTGTCACCGGCCGGTGTGACCACAGGATCTGACGGTTCGGTGTCAGAAATATCCTCTTGGAAACCATCTGACTGTGGCGCCTCGGGTTCCGTCGGTTCATCGGGTTGAACCTCCGAGAAGTCAGGCTCGTCGGATGTCGACTCTTCTGGCTCCGATGAAAGCTCCGTCTGGCGTTGATCGTCGATCGAATCGAACCGGCGGTCCGGAATCTGTATCGGTTCGAGACTCCCGAAGCGCACGTTGACGGCCCCGCTCAGATTCTTGTCGGGTGAAAAATCGAGGCGTCCATCGACATACCTGAATGAGCCGATTCCCGGGACGATCGCTTCGGAGGTGGTGTATACCTCATTTCGAAGTGCCGAGACAAATTCCTCAAGTAAAGCTTCTGCCTCTTCCCTGGTGAGACCCGATTCGGCAACGATTTTATCTACCACGCGTGTGGCCATACGTGCTTCAGTCGACAGATTCCTGAAAGGTGATGACTTCCACCGGTGGTGTGATGCGAACAGTCCCGTCCTGCGACTCTTCAAATGTACTCGGCCGGTGCTCGACACGGAAGACGCCTAATCCCGGGACGGCCACCTCGCGTCGACTGATCAGTTCCGATTTCACGACATCGATGAACGCGGCGGCGAACCTCTCCTTCAGATGAGCATCCATTTATTCCCCAACGTGTTTAGTCGAAGATACTATATGACATGCCGCGTTTACAACGCCGCGGCTCACCAGGAGATACGCAGTCCGCCTGAAAATACAACCGGGGGCTGGGGATAACCGTCCCACAGTTCAAGATATCCGGCGCTAATATTCTCAACAGCCGCAACTATCCCGATCATATGATTGACGCGGTATGTGCCTCGCAGATCCACTGCGACATAGTCCCCCAGCTGCCGTGTCTGTTCGATATCTCTGTATCGAGCGGATTCGTATCGCCCCATAGCGGTCAGAACCACCTGATTCGAGGCGAGTGGCACGCTGAGCATGGCGCGGCCCGTAAAGGCTCCGAAATTTGGTATCGCCACATCCCGGCTGGTCAGTCGCCCATGGCGCCACGTGAGTCCAGCGTTCGCCGTAGCTACACCTCCGACAACAACCGCCAGGTCTCCACCGACGTGCAGGATACGAGCCTCATCATATGACGCATCGGAAACCCCTGAAGCATATCCATCGGACTGGGACCGGGTAAAGTACCGGTATTGGGGAGAAATCATGACTCCACCCTCGACGTTAAGTGTTGCTGGACCTCGAAACATGCGCGCGCCCGCCCGTGCGTCGACGGTTGTCAGATCCGACTGGACCGAAGGCGTTGATACGACGTACGGATTCGACCGATAGAGATCCGCCAGGGTACCGTGACGGACCGATGGTCGGTTCTCGACGAACAGCTGAAGTCCCGTGCCCGGATACAAATCGACACGGATGTCCGGAGATAGGTACAACAGGGTATAGTTGGATTCATCTGCGATATTTCGCGCCTTCGTATACAGCAGATTCCCGCCCGCACGGAGGGAAATGGTCGGAGTCTGGAATACGAGTACGCTGACACCCGCATCTGCCGAGACCAGGTCCGTTCCGAGGAGTGTCTGCCGGTCGATGGCGCTCATTGAAACGGTTGCCTTGGCGGTCGCCGATTGACCTCCGATGTCGAACGTGCCCGCACCATCGATAGACAAGGTGCGCTGATTGCGTTCGAACTGATTTATGTCGCAACGTCCCAGAACTAATGTCTCGTTCGGGCACGCATCCGTCGAGAAGGAAGTGCCGGTCAAGCGCGCTCGAAGGGCACCATCGAAAGGACCGGTTGTCGTGGTTCGTATCCAGCCCGACGCTTCGAGGTTGCTTCCCGTTCTGGCCGGATATGGCATAAGTGGAGGCGAGGTAAAGCTGCTCGTTGCGCCGAACATCTCGTATGACGCATGATAACCTTCGATTCCGACACCGCCCCGGAGGTTCTCACCATATAAGTGTAAGTCGACGCGTCCATCGATATCATCAGACGCGGATGATGCATCCGGATCAAAATCGTAGGGTTCGTGGCCGTCAAGCCCCCGATAGCGCAAACGACCGGTTATGGCTGTCGAGGAATTGAAACCATGCTCTATTCTTGCATCCAGATAGCGGGCAAGGTATCGCCCAGTCCGAGCCTCCAGCAATCCCATCCGCTGATCGACGCCCTCGAGTCTTGCCAGCAAGGGAGCGGTCGGCGCCTGAAGCGGACTCGCCGGTAAATCTGCAGCGCCTGTCCGGTAGGTTTCCGTGTAGGGCAGGCGAGAGGTCATATCCACCATGCGAGGAGGAGGGTTGAAACCGCTCAGAGGCTGCCGTTCGAGCGCAGGAAAATGGATCTCCAACTGACCTCGAATTTCGACGGTACGAGGTGCGATGTCCGGTAATACGGGACGATCCTCTTCATCCTGTGCAAATGCGCTCGAGGTTGCCACGCAGAGCAAAAGTATTGCTGACAGAAGCCTCATGAAGGAACGATGTCCGGTTCCCCTGACCATCGTGACCTCATCTGAATGATTCTGATGCGATTTGATGGGAATCATCGATTCGTTTGCTAGATCATCGTTAGGCAGCGGCATGAGACAGCGTCGCTTCTTCCTGGGAGTGAAGTGGTTCGTCATAGTCCGCTTTTCTCCCTCTCGGCCGTTTGAGCGTGGGGCGTTCCCCGATAGTCGGAGGTGACACGTTCATACAGCCGGACGGCCTCGCCGGTCTGCCCCGCCGCAGCGAAAAGGCGGGCCTGCGCGATATATGCTCGTGCGACCCAGTCGTCAAAACCGAGGAACAGTGCCGGAATGCGACTGAACGTTTCAAGAGCCGCCGCAGCATTTCCGCCTCTGGCCTGAAGATCTCCCAGTCGATACAGTGCTTCGGCACCGATCTCATCTTTACTTCGATCGCCTACCTGCCGGTATAGATCGGCTGCTTCCGCAGTCCGGTTCGTTCGCTCGTAGAGGCGCGCCATGCCGAGCATTCCCGGGAGCGCATCGTCTGAATCACCTCCCGCATCGATCGAGGCTCGCAGCACGCGCTCGGCTTCATTGATGCGTCCAAGTTCGGCCAGAGCCACGCCCTGCCCAAACTGAGCTCGTGCCATCTCGCTGCCTGTCAATCCCGGAGCAGATTCCATCCGCTGGAAGGCATCTAAAGCTTCCGTCGATCGTCCTGCCTCCAGATGCAAGTTGCCCAGCCTCCAGGCCGCCTCGGCCGCCCGTGAAGAGGCG
>CBFGXY010000080.1:0-7698 GCA_965652945.1 uncultured bacterium | reverse complement strand
CAGCAGAGGCGCAATTGAGAACGCAGCGTAGTAGGCAAGAGCGGCAGCCAGACGGGCCGCTTTGTCCCTGCCGAACTCGACAATCGTGTCGCGGGTAAGGATAAACACTACCGCCAGGGGGCGCGGAAGTCTGTCGACAAAGGCCTCGGCCATAGAGTTAAACGCTCATGGAAGATAATCTGACCGCGATCGCAGAAAATGAGCGTTATTCGGCCTCCATGCAAGGCGGGCGGCGGGGGAATTCGAAGTGTAACCGGATAACAACCTGTCTACTCAGGCCCGACCCGCCTAATCTCTTATTCGCAGGCTGCGCGGAAGGCGCCTCCGAAAAGGTGCGGTGCGCCCCCTCCCGTTTCGTCGTCGTCAGGACGTCCAGCCGTCCGGAAAACGCGAACCCGATACCGAGCGAAGGATGTGCAGAGGGACGTGGGGTATAGGGAATGGGAACGGACCAGAGAAGTTCAGCCGAACTGTGCGCGGCGCTCGAAGCAACAATCCTCATTATCCTCTGCGCGGCTGCCTGCAGGGTTATGAACCCTTAGCGCACTATGAGTCCTGAACCTGGACCGAAGGCTGTTCCTGGACATCCTGGAATCGGCAGGCCAGGACACGGATTTTCGAATCGAGGACTTGATACACAAGTCGATGGTCGCCCGAAAGGCGTCGCGACCAGCAGCCTTCCAGATCGTACAGCAGTGCGGTAGGGCGTCCTCGGCCATCGAATGGGCTCTGCTGGATCTCCTTGAGCAACTGCACGATCTCACGGGCCTGATCGTGGTCGTTCTTGTTCCACCACGCCAGATCTTCGAACCCTGCTGAATCGTACTCGATCTGTCGTAGGGACTCGTCGAAGGTGATCCCACTTCCCCGCTGCATTGCCTCTTTGATGCGGTGATGCATCGTCTGATTCTGGACGATGTGATACGTCTCGAGGCGTGAGGCGAGTCGGTTCCAATCATCGATTGCGATGACCACCGACTTCGGGTTGCCGTCCTGATCGGTCAGATATTGGAGATTGCTGTCAAACATGAGGGTGAAAAGGATCCTGATAAAAGAGGGAAGGATCAGAACTTAAACGTACCTCATTGTGCGTACGTGCGCCTCCTGGAGCATTCAGCATGGTAGGAGAGGAAGCAAAGCCAATGCCGCCGCTTTTACGAAGGGAGTGTCAAGCAAACCGGCATATCATTCCGCTGCACCGCGGTAGCGCTTTCCTCCCACCGGCCGCATCTTCCCTCATGAATCTCCGTGCTTACGTAATATCGGACGGCTTCCGGACGTACGTCACGAAACGATACCCATCCCCCTCACGGCTTGCGGCCTCTTCGAATACCTCACCGATGAGATGTTCAAAGGGAGGGAAGTACGTGTCTCCCTCATACTCTCCCTCGATCAATGTCAGCTCGAGGCGATCGGCTTCTTCCAGAAACTGCGCATAGATGTCGCCACCGCCGCCGATGAACAGCGTCTCAGACGCATCCACCGCACCTACGGCCGCCTCGATCGAATCAAACGTCTCGACCTCCGGATAATCCGCGAGCCTTCCTCTGGAGGTCAACACCAGCATGCGGCGGTTCGGTAGTGGTCCGCCGAACTGATGGATGATGGACTCGAACGTTTTTCTACCCATCAACAGCGGGTGTCCCGACGTCAGCTCTTTGAAGTGTCTGAGGTCTTCGGGGATATGCCAGGGCAGGTCCTTGTCGCGTCCGATCACCCGGTTTTCCTTCGCTACGGCCGCGACGAGCACAATCTCCGGGCGATCTCTCATTGTCGCTTCCGTCTCAGCGGGTACATTGCCATCTTGACCCGCTGCTCTTCACATGTCTTCCCAGTATTCTTCGGGCATGTCCTGCGCCAGCGCCAGCGCACCGGCGGCTCCACTATAGAGCGGATCATCCACCGTCTGCACCTTCGTCTCTCCGTACTCTGAGAGCGCTTGCTCGATGGCCTCGGCAATTCCACGGATCTGGCTTCCACCGCCGGCCAGATAGACATTCTTTCGAACGGCCTCCTGAATTTCCGGATCGTAGCGAGAGATGAGATCGGCCGCCGTCTCAATGATGCCGGGCAGGATGCTCTCGCAGGCGGTCTCGAGTTCGCTCGTGATGTCGATCTCCGTCATTTTGCCTTCGACGGGCACCTTCACTTTCACCTTTCCGGAGGTTCCTTTGACGAAGGCGTGCTTTTCTTTGAAGGCGCGAACTCCCGTTTCAGAGAACCGAGCGTTGGGAAAGTGTTCTGTGAGAAGGGCCAGCAGCCGCCGGTCGATGCTGTCGCCACCGGTGAAGAGGCTCCGCTGATCTTCCATCGTCGGCATCGTTCCATGCATCACGCAGAAGTCAATGGTGCCTGCTCCGATGTCGATGATGAGCGAGTTGTTGAGTGCATCGAGCCCGTAGGCCACAGCGAATGGTTCGGAGACCACCATCAAAGCATCCGCATATTCCCTGACGGCGTCCCGTATAGCGATCTTGTTGACCTTGAGTGCCTCGGCAGGAACCCCGACGGCGGCATGAACCTTTTGGCCCTCCGAGGCGCCTGCCGAGCGCATCAGGTAGTGGATGAGCTCGCGCACGGCTTCTTCGTCGCGCTCGGTTCCATCTCGGATCACACCGTTCTCGAGCGGGCGCACCAGTTCGACCGACATCCGGTTCTGGATCGCTTCCTCTCCGAAGAGGACCCGATCACCGAGCAGTTTCCGTGCAACGAAATCTCGTGGCCACGCCACATAACTTTCGATCCATTCACGCTTGTTGTTGCCGGCTGCTACGGCGCTGCGCGATGTACCAAGGTCTATTCCTACGTGGAGGATGTCGTCGGCTGCGGAGGTCTTCTTCTTGGCCATTATGGAGTCGATGCGATGAGGTTGGTCCGGTCGGAACGCTGTTTCAAATACTGAGAAATACCTTCTTCGAGGAATGCTGCGAGCATCTCACGATACTCGTCCTGTGCCAGTTTCTCTTCCTCGGCATGGTTGCTGAGCACCGCGATTTCCGCCAGTACGGCCGGCGCCTGCACGCCCAGCAGCACCATGAACGGAGCGCTTTTGACGCCCCAGTCGCTCACATCCTGATTGAGCTGCCGGATATTACGATAAAGACTTCTTTGAATCGAGGTAGCCACCTCCTTTGATTCCTGAGCCTTCATCGTGCGGCTCACATTCTGAATCATTTCATTGAATTCTGCAACCGTATAGTCAGAATGCCGGTTCTCGCGTTCGGCCAGTTGCATCGATTCGGCGGTCACCTCGGTACCGAAGTAGTAGGTCTCGACCGACGTCACCGGCTCGACGGGCAGGTAATTGACGTGCAGCGAGATGAACAGGTCGGCGTCTTTATCATTGGCAAACTGAACGCGGTCGCGCAGCGAGAGGTAGTCGTCGCTCGTGCGTGTAAGGAGGATCCGGTAGTTATGAGAGTGCTCGAGACGCTGCTTCAGGCGCTGTGCGACATCGAGGGTGATCTCCGCTTCGGTGAGGCCGCCCTCGCCGACGGCACCCGGATCTCGCCCACCGTGCCCGGCATCGATGACGATGGTTTTGACGCTGAGGTCGAACAGCGAGGCGATGGGAACCGTCGACTGCTCGATGTAGCGACTCCCGGCCGCACTTTCGTGAAGTGTGAGGCGGTTCCGATCGGGCACCAGCGGATCGCTGGGCACAACCTCGCCGGCGATGGGGCGCATGGCCGCGGCGACAGTGGCATCGGCGCCACTTTCCGCCGATACGACCTGAAATACGACTCCTCCGATCGCAACGGCGAAAACCAGAACGATGCCCGCGACCGTAGGTGGTATGCGTCGAGTAGTCTGTGCCTGTAATGGCACGGATCGGGGTGACGGACTGAATCCACCTTCGGTAATACGACGGTTCTCCTCGTACACACCGTGCAGGATCGAGCGTTTGTCCGTATGAGGAACCGATTTCACGTCAGGGGCACATTTTTACTTCATCTGCAGGTGCCGTACGCCTAAACGGCGCAAAAAGTACCGCCAGACCGTACGCGTATGACCAGACATGAGGACCAACAAAAGAGATGCCGCCTCAATCTCAGACGTTACGGTATGCGATGGCGCGATGCAACCGGAAGGTGAGCCGAAACAAATATATGTGATCGTGTGCGCGATTCGAGACCGGCAAGTAGCGAGGACACCTCGCGTACAGGCAGGGCAAAAAGGAGGACTTGTATTCGGCACACCGTAACGCGCTATATAATGGAAGTAAGTAACGATTTTGACGAATAAAACAGGATTACTACAATGAGACGTAGCTCAACATATGTTTTTCTTTGCGTTCCACTCGATCTGTCTTGCACTGTTCATAGCTATACCGGTACAAGGACAAGGGCGTTTGTTTTCGACAACTGAGCAAGAAAATGTGGAGTCATTATCGGCGGTTCAAAAAGAAGCATACAACCGAGTTATCAGTGCCCACCCGGCCGAACGTGCTTTTATGAAGCCAGTGGGTCATTGAGCGCAGGCAGCCACGTTCTACGTTTCGATGCCGCTCCGCTGCCTTCGGGCCTGTACGTTAGGTCAATGTCGGCCTTCGGACGCTGCATAGGCGTGTTCAACTCGTCAAGTAGTCAACGACTCCGATCGCTCTGCCGATGAGGCTATAAATATTGATAGGACATTATGAGACTGATTCAACAATCCATTCTGATAACGTTTGCTATTACCTCTCTTTCAGGATGCACTACGCTCGGACCTGACGTTTGCCATATCGATGTCTTATGGCTTCATAACGAAGTGAGCTCTGACTTTATAATCGATGATGAGCACGTCGTGATGTATCCGGCGGCTATTTCAGGACGAGAGGACAACTTTTTCTCGTTAACTTTCTATACGTATGATGAAGACGGATACTATTCGTCCATGTTTAACCTATTTGTACCGGCGACTGTTGGCATGCACGACTTGTTTTCCACCCCCCCCCGTTCATGAGGTGGGAATTGGATCCGTCTCTCGTCCTTCTTCACGCTGATCAATTTAACCGGGTATACTGGCCTACTTCGGCAGTCATCGTCGTCGATAGTCTTGACTTGCGCAATGGCGGTCTTGTCAGCGGTTCCCTGGACGTAACTATGGCTGCTGTCACCCGCCTTCCAGCTCTGATTGAATCTCCGGATACTCTCCATTTAACGGCTACTTCGTTTACTGCTCCCGTCTGGGACCGGGAATATTCTATCGAGAGATGGCGGGAAATCCACCAGTGTCTCTTAGAAGGCGGTGAGGGGGGCCCGCTGCCGGGCGGAGGGTGAATAACTACCGGGCGTATGAGATGCACTACTGTCCTGGTGGTCAACTCGTTCATCGTTGACTTGATTGCGGTGAACAAAATCCTCTGAGCCACGAGGGGATAAGTCGTCCATAATACCTTCATAACCCGTCGCACGACTACCGAATCGCCGCCGCAATGCAGGGTCTGGGTCCAAATGATACACGTGATAGTCAGACACTCGGGTGAGATAAATCAATACCTCGTCGGAAATCAGTCCGCCGCCCAGAACGCGCTGGTCCAGCTGAGGTAGATCTGATAGCGCTTCTGCCGGAAGTGCCAGCTCAGTAATGCGCTTCCCCTCCATGTTCATCACATGAATCACATCACGACCTTCGTAACCATAGAGACGTTCGGCTCCATCCCAGGCCATCAGCGGCATCGGCCGAAATGATTCGTCGGGCGAACGGAGACACTCGCCCGATGAATCGAATATGTAACCCCACGGGCCGGCGTTCATCAACAGAATCGTATCTCCGACATACAGCGCCTCAATGGGTGCCATGGTTAAGCCGGGATGGCATTCCGATGGATCAAGTGTGCGAAGATGGGCTCCCGTCGAGTCGAAGAGTACGGCCTGCTCCACACAACCGATCATCCTCACACCGCCACCGGCGCTTTGATTGCCGGGTGCGAATGGTAGTCGATCAGCTCGAAATCCTCGAAGCGATAGCCGAAGAGGGAGTCCGGTTTGCGGTGGATGGCGAGCATCGGCAGCGGGAGCGGCTCGCGTGAGAGCTGCTCCTCGACCTGGTCGATGTGGTTCGAATAGATGTGGCAGTCGCCGCCGGTCCAGATGAACTCGCCCACTTCGAGGTCCGTCTGCTGCGCCAGCATATGCACGAGCAAGGAGTACGAGGCGATGTTGAACGGAACGCCGAGGAAGCTGTCGGCACTCCGCTGGTAGAGCTGGCATGAAAGCCGGCCATCGGCCACGTAGAACTGGAAGAGCAGGTGGCACGGCGGCAGCGCCATCCGGTCGAGCTCACCCACATTCCATGCGCTCACGATCATCCGGCGGGAATCGGGATTCGTGCACAGCGTATCAATCACGTTCTGCATCTGGTCGATCACGCGACCATCGGGCGTCTCCCATCGGCGCCACTGTTTGCCATAAACCGGTCCGAGATCACCATTCTCATCCGCCCACTCATCCCAGATCGTGACCCGGTTCTCGTGCAGGTAGCGGATGTTCGTGTCGCCTTGCAGAAACCACAGCAACTCGTGGATGATGCTCCGCAGGTGCAGCTTCTTGGTTGTTACGACGGGGAAGCCCTCCGACAGGTCGAACCGCATCTGATAACCGAAGACGCTCCGCGTGCCGGTGCCGGTGCGGTCGGATTTTTCGGCACCATGATCAAGGATATGCTGAAGATAGTCGAGATAAACGCGCATCAGTTACGAAAGGGCCTTTAAAATGGAACGGCGGCGGAATCGCCTCGTACGGAGATCGCCAAAGCTGGTCTCCCTGACAGAACAATAATACAGCACCGATGGATCTGAATCTGCACATGAAGATGGGGGTCAACCATCTCAACCGTGTTCTCAGCTATGCGCCGATGGTCGAGGAAAACGGCCGCGCTGCGGTCCACCTGACGCGCGAGGACTGGCACGTGGTGGCGGACACGCTTTTTCAGATGAATACGCCTCGTGAGATGCTGCCCGAGGCCATCAAGGAGTTTCGCCTTACAAATGAGAACCGTACGATCGAGCTCGAGACCGACGACATAATGATCGACCTCGAATATATGTAGCACGGATCAGACGGCCCTCTCTCTAATCCATTCTGCCTGACCCATTCTGTCGACAGGCCTTTCTCGGTCGGGCTATGCGATCTCCCACGTGTCGCCGGCGTTCAGGATCTTCTCCAGATCCCCCTTGCCGCGCCGATCGATGACTTCCTGCACCTGGTTCTTCAGCAGGGTATCATATGTCGGTCGATCCTCTTCATAAAAGACTCCGATCGGCTGCGGAAGCTCGGGATTGAAGAAGATCCGACTCATGATGCCGGCAAGTTCGCGGCTGGAGGTGTCGTAGACGAGGCAATCATCGACCGATAGCTCGCCGTTGGTAAGGTCGATCGACTCCACCCGAAAGCCGTCAAGCCGCAGGCCCTTCCGCCCGTTGTCATAGACGAGCGGCTCACCGTCTCTCAGGAAAACCGTGTTGGTGGGCTTCGAGTCTTTCTCGGTAAAACGGAAGAAGGCGCCGTCGTTGAAGATATTGCAGTTCTGGTAGATCTCGACGAGCGCGCCGCCGCGGTGGCCGTGCGCCTGCCGCAGTACCTCGGTCATGTGTTTCGGATCGCGATCCAGAGTGCGGGCAACGAACGTGGCGTCGGCACCCAGCGCGAGCGCAACGGGGTTGAACGGATGGTCAATCGATCCATAGGGCGTGCTCTTGGTGACCTTCCCCTG
>CBFGXY010000079.1:0-7747 GCA_965652945.1 uncultured bacterium | reverse complement strand
GGAAGAGGTAGATGATGCCGAGCCCGACGGCCACCATCGCATACATGTGCCAGGTTGCACCGACGAACATCGGGAGCTGCGCCAAGAAGATCAGGATGGCAAGGGCGTTGACGAAGCCGATCATGACCGACTTCGGGACGAACTTCATGTAGCGTCCCAGCTTGAAGACGCCGAAGATGATCTGGAGGACGCCTGTCAGAATCGTTGCGGCAAACAGATACTCGAGCCCATAATCACGCACGAGTGTGATCATGAGAAGTGCCATGGCTCCCGTTGCGGCCGAGATCATGCCCGGACGTCCACCGGCAATCGAAATGGTGATGGCGATACAGACCGACGCGTACAGCCCGACCTTGGGGTCGACGCCGGCGATGATGGAAAACGCGATGGCCTCGGGGATGAGCGCGAGGGCAACGACGAGTCCGGACAGAAGATCACCCCGGACGTTGCCAAACCATTCCTGCTTGAGAGACTGGATACTGGGAAGGGACAGGCCATAACGCCGGTCCCCGAAAATCGTACTGATGTTCAACTGAGCCTCGTAGGGTCAATACCCACTAATTAATTTACGAAGCCTACCACTACTGCTTCGAGGCTCAGTCGGTTCGCAAAATGGAGGCTGGAAGCGCTTCTCTTGCCCGTATGTTCTTCTACCGGAACCATTTGGGCCGATTTCGACGGCCTGAAACAGAATGATCTCGTCTTGTAATTCCGTCGGAATGCCGGCGATCTGCCCTTTGTCAAAACGCCATCGATGGGATACTCCTGACCGGAGACCCCATGTACGTAGGCGTGCATGTTGTATGTGCCCTCTCCCCTGCTCATCCCTTCGAACGCATCCGGTCACAACACCGGGTTACGCGAACATCGACTCAATTTCTGCCGGCCGACGAGTCATCCTGCGGGAAAGGATATCGATGCCAGCCTCAATTAGTTCACATAGACGAAGGGGGCACGATACCGTTGAGACGCATATAGGTCACAAGATTCCCGTAATGCTCGAAGTTGTGCGACGAGTTGAACGCCAGGACAGCCGAGGCGGCGAGGTTCATACCGAAAAGATTCCGCATCTGAGCGCCTTCCTCATCGGTCATGCCATTGTAAACACGACCGCAATAGTCGAATGCGTCGCGCAGTCCGGTGACGATATCGTTTTTCGACGATGCGACTTCCTCGTAATTGACATCGGATGGATTCTCCTCGCCGGCCGCAACCGAACAGAAAAGATACTGCGCATTCGCAATATGGCCAAGCATCTCTCCCGTCGTTCGGACATCATCGCTCGGCCGGTATGCGTACATCTCGTCATCCAGCATTTCGGCTGTCGCCATGATATACCCGGCGACGATCTGGTGCAGATCGGTGAGCGAGGAGGTTACCGGATTCTCGGGCGCATCGCTGGACTGAGCAAATGCGAATCCCGGAGCGAGGAAGATCAGGAGCAGTGCCGAAACGAACGTTTTCATTGCTATGCCTGGTTAGGAGCGTGATGGGCCTGCGTTCAATAATACGATTTCGAACAGCCTGGAGTAAATAGAATACGTATAAGTTGCGAGGTAGAGCATAGTATAACGACACACATGCATCAGACTCGTTTCGGATTTTCTTTCATTGATGGTATCGTACATAGCTGCCTGTTCAACTATGTGAGTTTCGGGCCACAGAACAAATCGATCAGATCAAGGCGTGCAACGAGGCGCGGCTGAGGCGTACTGTTGTACGCTGCAGGGCGCGCCGACGACGCAGAATGCCGAGCAGAACGATTTTTCAATGGCCTGATAGACGGACACTTAGCACTACAACCATTTCAATCCCATGGAGCTACTCAATCGACGCGACTTCGTGCAGTCGTGTGCCGCTTTTTTTATTGCTCCAACTTTCCTCACTGCCTATACATCCATCACAATTAACACCTCAACGATGTACGGACTCATCGGGAAAATTAACGCCACGGAGGGTCGAAGAGACGAACTGATCGAAATACTTCTGCAGGGAACGAGAGACATGCCGGGTTGCCTCACCTACATCATTGCGAAGGATGTTGAGAGTGCCGATGCCATCTGGATTACTGAAGTATGGGAGAGCGAGGCTCATCATCAGGCGTCTCTGGAATTGCCGGACGTGCAAGACGCAATGGCGAAAGGACGCCCGCTCATCGCGGGGTTCGGCGAGCGCTTCGAAACAGAGCCGGTCGGAGGGCGGGGCCTGGATCGTTCAGTATCCGGAGATCGCTGACGCTCCGCCACTATTTTGCTGTTGGATGCCTCGCATACCTCGCCCGTTTCTCGGCGCCCTCAGTCCGGAGACGTGCCATGGAGTTTCGGCGCCTTGACGACACACATGCTAATCAATGCGCTGGAGGTCGTGGCATCCTCCTCGGTCTGTAAGGTCAGTTGGGATGGATAGCATGCCGGCATCAACAGTGCCGCACAATCGTACGACGCTCACGCGCGACCCATTCGCATACGGATTACTGAGCCACGGTAAAGATTCCCCTGACGCGCAACACCACCTCATAAATGCAGTAGGGCGGTGTTTCTAACACTCTCTCTACCTTTTGATCTTCGACGTGTCTCGTTCGATAGCGATTGTGGTGGGCATCATCTGGTGCCTGATCGGTTCGGCAGCGCGTGCGCAAACCGCATCCGTGAGCGGTGTCGTTCGGGATGCGACGGACGGCGAGACGCTGATCCAGGCTCATATTCGGATTTCCGGCACGGAACGGGGCGTCGCTTCCAACTCCCAGGGATTCTACGCCATTCGGGGAATTCCCGCTGGCGACGTCACTCTCGTGGTCAGTTACATCGGCTATCAGACGCAGCGGCACGACCTCACGCTCGAGCCGGGCGAATCGCGACGTCTGGACTTCGCGTTGCAGCCCGAAGTAGTTGAAGGCAGCGAGATCGTGGTGGAGGCAGATCAGCCCATCGAACAGGAACGCCCCGTTGGCGTCCAGGAAATTCAGATCCAGCTCGTTGAGCAGCTGCCCTCGGTTTTTGAGGCCGACCTGTTCCGCTCCGTACAGATTCTACCGGGCGTGAAGGCCGCTTCGGACTTCTCATCGAACCTGTACATTCGCGGCGGCAGCCCGGATCAGACGCTCATCCTCCTGGATGGTACGACGGTTTACAACGCCACACACTTTTTCGGCTTCTTCTCGACCTTCAATACAGACGCCATCAAAGATGTCCGTCTGTATAAAGGGGCGTATCCTGCCACGTATGGCGGACGCCTGGGATCGGTCATCGACATCTCTAATCGAGACGGCAATCGGAATCGTACGGCAGGAAGTCTATCGGTGGGATTGCTCGCATCACGCGCGGGAATCGAAGGTCCCATCGCAGGTGGACGCGGTTCTTACATGGTCGCCGCTCGGCGTTCCACTCTCGAGCCGCTGCTGGCCGTTCTTCGCGATCAGATCGAGCAAGGCATCCCGGAGGCTTTCTATTTCTATGATTTGAACGCGAAGGTCGGGCTCGACCTCACGCCCTCGGATCGCATCTCCATCTCGGGCTACGCCGGACGTGATTATGTCCGTGTACAATTTGCCGACGATGCGGAGTTCTTGCTCGAGTATGGAAATCGTACCGGGTCGCTGGCTTACAATCGCATTCTGGGATCGCAAGCGTTTCTACAGAGCCGCGCAACGGTCTCTCATTACCATTCCAATCCGGTGGGGCACATCACTGGAACGCGTCTGGAACGGCCAAACTACATAACAGATTTTTCGGGACGGGTGGATGTCGAGTGGCTTCCACACGACCGGATCGATCTGTCTGCAGGAGCCTGGGGAGGCATTCTCGATCTGAGTCTGAGAAGTTCCTTCAATGATGAGACCCAGATTGATTATCGAGGCATCTCGGGATACGTATCGGGCTACTTGCAGAGCCGATTCCGGCCTTCCTCAAAGTGGATACTGACAACGGGTCTTCGAGGCGAATACTTCCAGGAGGGCGACTATCTCCGGGTCTCGCCACAGGCCCAGCTCGAGTATAAACTCGATGACGACGCCGTACTTCAACTTGCCGCCGGACGGTATCATCAGTTTCTCTCACTCATTTCGAACGAAGCATTCTCAGGATTTGACACGTGGGTGATGACGGGAGAGGGCGTTCGTCCGCAGCAGTCCGAACAGGTCGCTCTTGGGCTCAAAACGCGACTCTCGGTTAGTTATCGGCTCGATGTTGAGGTCTACGGTCGCACGATGCGCGATTTGTTCGATCTCGGTCCGGCCGTGGAGGACATTTCGGGATTGGATTATCATGAGATATTCCGCTTCGGTGAAGGGTATGCATATGGTGCAGAGGTCCTCCTCGAAAAAGGTGTCGGTCGATTGACCGGCCTCCTGGGATACACTTTCAGTGTCACACGCAGAAAGTATCCCGAGGAGGAAGGATTCCGCAGTTACTTCGCGCCCAAGTATGACCGCCTCCACGATGTAACTCTCATCACGAACTACAAACTCGGTGGTGGCTGGAGTTTCGCCGCGTCGGGCACCTATGCGACGGGACAGGCCTACACCGAACCCGAGGCATACTACGAGGTCGTGATTCCTCTCTACGGCACTCCGCGTCCGGGCTTTTACACCTCCGTCTTGAACGGAGCCCGGCTGCCCGCCTATCACCGGGTAGACGTCGGATTCACGAGAGAAGGACGGTTGTTTGGGATTGGAGATTACGAACTGCAGTTCCAGCTCGTGAACGTCTATAACCGTCGGAACGTGTGGTTCATCAATCTGAACACGAACGAGACCCCGATCGAGAAAACACCGGTGCGTCAACTTCCCATCCTTCCCAACATCTCATTTTCGGTCAGCTTCTGATGCGTTCACTTTCGATCATTTTCTTGATGACGATTGCGATCTGGCTGACGGGTTGCGACCTGCTCGAACCCGGAGAAGGATACCGCAGACAGGTCGTCGTCGCGGGTGTGATAGAAGCGGGCCGTCAGATGACGCCTGTTCAGCTGAGCTGGACGATCCCCGCCGACCAGCGATATGATCCCGAAGAAGTCGCTATCATGGATGCCGATGTGCGGGTCACTCATCTGGAGTCAGGGGAGGTGATCGGATTCGTGGGACACGGCGACGGCTCCTATCACCCACAGGCACGTCATGTGGTCATGCCGCAGGGTACCTATCGAATGGAGGCGATGGTGCCGGGAGTCGATGATCTGATTTCCGCCGAGACTCGTGTTCCGGAGTTGTTCTCCATTGTGAACCACCCGGCCGAGACGATCGAATTCGGAACGGGGCAGGGCCCGGAATTGACGATTACTCCCGGTTCGTCTGGAGAGCCATCCGCAGTCTATTTCATGCGGATTCATGCCACTGCGGCCGACAGCTTTTTTGTTGCCGAAGTCGAGCCGGGCACCTATCGGTGGAAGAGGGCAGAGCTGCCGAGCACGTACGGGCTCACGCCTTTTTTCGCCTCCATATTCCTGACCAGCGACTGTACCCCGAAGAAAGACGGCACCTATTCGTGTGATCTGGACCCGGCTGAGATCGTGGGAAGTGCGCTTCCAATCGTAAACGAGGCCCGGTACGAAGTCGACTCGGACGGAGCACTCATAGTACGGGTGCCATGGCTCGGAATCGGATATTACGGTCCACAAGAACTGGCCATTAACTCTCTGAGCGCTGAGCTGGCCGACTTCCTCGAGACGCAAGGAATCCAGGAGCCGGGAGGGAGTAACCTGTCGCCGGGAGAGATTCCGAACATTACTACGAACGTTCGTGGCGGTCTTGGAGTCTTCGGAGCGTTCGCATCGCAAAGAACGACCTTCGAGGTCGTGGAATAAGGCTCCGGAGCCTGGCATTTAACGAGAATACCTCGAGCAGCTCCGGCGTGCTGCTACTACTCGAGAGGGATTAGACTTCCTCCGACAGTAGTATTTGCAGTCTCGGTTCGAGGCTCGACCGGGTTACAAGACCCAGGACTCGTTCCCGAATCATCCCGTTGCGGTCGACCAGAAACGTCGTGGGAAGGCCGTAAATACCGCCGAAGGCCGACGATGTGGATCCATCCTCATCGACTACGAGCGGGTAATTGATCGCCATCTCTTCAGCGAAGGGGCGTACGTCATCAAAACCGCCCTCATCGGTGGATATGCCGAGAACCACCAGACCTTCATCCCTGTACTCATTCTGAAGCTCGATCAGCTCCGGGATCTCGAATCGGCACGGGCCGCACCAGGTCGCCCAGAAATTGACGATGATGACGTTGCCGATCTGGGAAGCCATATCGAAGGTGCCTCCTTCCATCAACTCGAGTTCGAACGTGGGGACGGCCGTTGCCTCGAACTCCTGCGCCATCGGGTACGATGCCGGCGCATCGAATACATCGACTGACTCGACCTCCACCGGCTCTGCTGTCGGTTCGTCCGGATCGCCGCCCAGCCACAGCACACCCGCAACAACCAACGCTGCCAGAATCAGTAATATCGTGACGATCGTCGACTTCGTGTTCATGATAAAAGCCGGCTGTTTGATGATCCTCGAATACCCGGTTCGATCGCGTGGCGTTCCGGATACTCAAAAGCTTCGCGATGACGATTCAGGACTTTTCGGATCACCGCAGAGACTCAGGAGTGCAGATCCGAATAAAGCGGATCCTCGCATGCGCGTATATTGCCCGGTCCACCTCGTCCAGTTAGTCGAATAAAATGAAAATCGCACTTGCACAGATCAATCCCATCATTGGAGATCTGAGCGGAAATAATCGTTTAATCATAGATTTTGCCCGTCGCGCACGTGAGCGCCACGCGGACCTCGTCGTCTTTCCTGAGCTCTCTGTGACGGGCTATCCGCCGGAGGACCTCCTCGATAATTCCAGTTTTTTAGATGATATCGAGGCCTCGATCGACTGGATTGCCGCCGAGGTGCCGCAGGATATCGGTGTCGTAATCGGCGCTCCCATCCGAAATGAATCGCGCGCCGGCCGCCTGCTCTACAACACGGCGATTCTACTGGAAGGGGGAGAACGAAAGGCCGTGATCAGAAAGATGCTACTGCCTACCTACAACATCTACGACGAGCGACGCTATTTCGAGGCGGCAGATTCCATCGAGCCCGTCTACTGGAGAGGAAAGCGGCTGGGAATCCATGTCTGCGAGGACATGTGGAACACCGCGCTGTCGATTCCGGCACCGCCCACCGAGCGCCCGCTGTACGTAGTCGATCCGGTGCAGCTGCTGGCCGATCAAGGAGCGGAGATCCTGATCAATATCAGCGCATCGCCCTTCGCTATCGGGAAACGAGCCCAGCGCGAAGACATGGTAGCCGGGATCGCGCGGCACCACCAACTGCCGTTCGTTTTCGTGAACCAGGTGGGGGCGAACACCGAGTTCATCCATAGTGGCGATAGCTGTGTACACGACGCCGCAGGACGCCGCATCCTCACGTGCAGATCCTTCGAGGAAGACCTCGTCATCTGGGATTCAGATGACGTTTCTACCGAGTACCAGCCATCGGAGGATACCTCCTCGTTGATCGAGGAAGTATACGATGCGCTGGTGTTGGGCATCCGCGAGTACTTTCGTAAAACGGGATTCTTCAGCAAGGCACTGCTCGGCCTTTCGGGCGGAATCGACTCGGCGGTCGTCTGCGCACTCGCGACGGAAGCCCTGGGATCGGAGAACGTCGTAGGCGTCACGCTTCCGTCCGCCTATTCCACTGCCGGCTCGGTCGATGACTCGCGGAGCCTCGCAGAGAACCTGGGAATCCAGTTCGATCGGATTCCAATCGTGG
>CBFGXY010000078.1:0-7786 GCA_965652945.1 uncultured bacterium | reverse complement strand
GTCGATCCGCGGTTGCTCGATTCGACGGTCAAGGCCACGCGCGAGGCCAACGCGATCCGCGTCACGGGAATCAGCTCCGACCCCTATGAAGCGGCGCTCCTGGCGAATCTATATGCCGAGGAGTATGTGCGCCTCACGCAGGACGCCAGTCGTACCTATATGGCCCAGTCGCGCGCATCGCTCGAGGAACAGCAGGATATTCGACGTGCAGAGTTGAACCGCGCCGAGGAGCAGGTGAAGGCCTACCAGCAGCGCACCGGAATGACCGGACTCGACGCAACGGGCGGATCGCTGGTGGCTCAGCTCAGCAGCATGGAAGCGCAACGCGACAATTCCCTGATCGATCTTCAGATGAGGGAAGCCACGCTCGAGCAGGTGCAGACCGAACTCCGCCAGATCAGTCCGCAGCTCGAGGAGCGCCTGGCGTCGGGAGTCGACCAGCGCATGGGGGCCATCCAGCAGCAAATCGCTGCGCTGGAGGTTGAGCAGCAGGCCATCGAACTTCGGTATCCGGATCGTACCCAGGCACAGCTTGAGGAGACTCACGAAGGCTACCGCAATGTGATCCGCCGCCTGAACCAGCTCCGTCCACAGCACCGGGAATTGGCCCGCGTTTATGTCGAGGAAGTGTCGGCCGCAGGCGGAGTTACCAGCGGGGAGCGGGGGCTGACGGTCGTGGCGGATCTGCGCAACCGCATTGTGACGCTACAGATCGAAATCAGTGGTCTGCGGGCGCGAATCGACAGGATGAACGAACGGATCCGACAGTACGAATCCGAACTGGGCACGATTCCCGATCGGTCGCTGCAGTTGGCCCGCCTCGAACGAGAGCGCCAGCACAAAGCGCAGATGTACGAATCGGTGGTGCAACGCCTCCAGCAGGCACAGATTGCCGAAGAATCAGAACCGGGCTACGCGCATGTCTTGCGAGAGGCAGCGGTTCCATCCGTACCCGCCGGACCGAACGTTCCCCGCTTCATCATGTACGGGTTCGTATTCGGCCTGATTCTGGGCGTGGGCCTCGCCGTGCTGCGAGACCGGCTCGATAACCGCATTTACAAGCCGGATCAGCTCAAGGACGGGAAGTATTCGCTGCTCAGCGTCATCCCGAACATGGGTCCACTCATTCGCGAAGATCATGGTGGACAGGAATTCGTGGAGGAAAATGGCAGGCGTTACAGCACCGGCCTCACCACGCTTCTCAATCCTATCAGTACCGTATCCGAGGCATATCGTCAGCTTCGCACGAACATCCAGTTCAGCAAACTCGATGTGCCGGTGCAGGTGATCATGGTGACGAGTGCAGGCATCGGCGAGGGTAAATCCACTACAGCCACCAACCTCGCCATCACGATGGCCCAGGCGGGGCGGCGGACTCTACTCATTGACTGCGACCTCCGTCGTCCACAGGTTCATCGTCTGCTTGGCCGAGACTGCTATCCGGGTCTCGTACAGATTCTGTTTGACGATCCCGACTACAGCGTCAAGGACGCAGGCACCGAGATCGACAACCTGTTCGTCATTACGGCCGGTGAAGTCCGCACTTCTGAAGCCGGAGGCGACGGGCTGGCTGCTCAAGAGCCGGAACAGTCCGAGGATGGCAGTATGGTCGTTGCCAATCCCGCGGAACTGCTTGGCTCAGGCCGGATGCGTGATCTGCTCCTGGACCTGCGCCGAGAGTTCGACATCATCATCCTGGACACCCCGCCCGTGCTGGCGGCAACCGACGCGGCCCTGCTGGCTGCAAATGCCGACGCCGGAATCATGGTGGTCCGAGCGGCGCAGTCGCGGGAAGGCGAGGTAGAGCATGCACTCGAGTCACTCGAGCGGATTGGACATCCCGTTGCAGGAACCGTATTCAACGGTTTCGACGTGACCATGGCCTATGGATACATGTACCGTTACCGCGACTATACCAAGTACGGCCAATACTCCAAGTATGGATATTATGGCTACCGGAACGGCAAGCAATCGGGGACGAAGAAATGGACCCGCTCGCTACGCAAGGCCTCTGCCTGAACTGAATCATAAATCGACCGGCGACACCGTGAAGTTGCGCTCCGCATTAACAATAGCATTTTTCTGCCTCGGCCTCGTATCGATCACACCGATGACATCGCTTGCCCAACCGTTCGGCGTAGAAGGTGTTGAGAACGAGGGGATGTCGCTCAAACGATTCGTCCTACCGGGAGAGGCATCCATTCAGGTCTGGCTCCTGTCCGATAACACGTCGAGCCTGGCCGAAATCGGAGAGAGCGTTTCGCTGGGTGAACTCATTGTGCTCTCAGGGACCGGTCCTGGTATGGTAACCTCGAGAGAGCGCAGACGCACCAACGTCCGCGTGTTTCGGAGTCGGGGAGATACGCGTGACCTGATCTACGACGTATCTCTCGAGGAACTTATCCGCGAGCCGGCGACGAATCCTGACCTGCAGCATGGCGATGTGATTATGATCGAGACAAAATCACGTCAGCGATTTCAGTGGCGGGATGCGCTTAGCATTATTAGCGCCGCCAGCACGACGATTCTGTTGATTGACCGGATTCGGCGCCTTTAGGAGCGGATAAGGCTGGGTTGAAGACACGCGTATCCGTCTCAAGCGAGATTGATTATTTCAAACCTGTGCGCGCGACTCACGTGTCCCACCGTCATCAGGATTCCGGCATTACAGCCGAATGAGGTAACGGAAAGATGTGCGGATTAGCCGCTACATATGCGTATCGAGGCAGACCGGTTGATCGGGATGAACTTCGCCGTACGCGTGACCACATGATGCGGCGCGGTCCGGATGGTGAAGGGCTCTGGATCTCCGACGATGGGCGCATTGGACTGGCGCACCGGCGGCTCTCGATCATTGACCTCTCGGACGCCGCGGCGCAGCCTATGGCAAGCAGCGACGGGCGCTACCGTATCGTGTTTAATGGCGAGATTTACAATTATCGAGAACTCCGGGACGAGCTCGAAGGTAAGGGCGTAATCTTCAGATCCACTTCCGATACCGAGGTCCTGCTGGAGCTGTATCGCAGGCATGGTGCCGACATGTTGTCGCGGCTGCGCGGCATGTACGCCATCGCAATCTGGGATTCGACTGAGTGCGAACTTTTCCTGTCGCGCGATCCGTACGGCATCAAACCGCTGTACTATGCCGATAACGGATCCACAATACGCATCGCGTCTCAGGTGAAAGCCCTGGCGATGCATAGCGAAGTCGATACCGGTCCGAATGCAGCAGGACACGTATCCTTTTTTATCTGGGGAAATGTAGCTGAGCCGCATACGATTTATCGTGGGATCCATGCACTTCCTGCCGGAAGCTGGATGGTGATCAACCCTGATGGAGCGTCCGTGCCGCACGAGTTTGCCGGCGTCAGTGATGCGTTCGCGGCGGCCGAAGATGCGCCTCGTTTTCTAAACGGGAGTGCGCGGGATACGCTGCGGGAGATCCTTCTCGATTCGATCCGTCATCATCTTATCTCCGATGTGGATGTCGGGCTTTTCCTCTCCAGCGGCCTCGACTCGACGACTCTACTCGCCCTCGCCTCAGAGCTGGGGACCGCGCCCCGTACCCTCACGATCGGTTTCGAAGAGTTTCGCGGGACGCAGAACGACGAAGTACCCCTTGCCGAGGAAATCGCACGTCGTTACGGCGCAAACCATCGAACCATCCGGATTACCCGAGAGGAATTTCGCGACGAACTCGATGGCGTGGTCGAAGCCATGGACCAACCGTCGACCGACGGCATCAACAGCTATTTTGTGAGTCGTGCCGCACGGGAAGACGGGCTGAAGGTGGCCATTTCCGGACTCGGTGGTGACGAATTGTTCGGCGGCTATCCAAGTTTCAAGGAGGTTCCGCTCTTTGCCCGATGGGTTCCACGCACAGGTGTGTTAGGAAAAGGGCTACGTGTTCTGGGCGCACCGGTCGCAAAGCGTTTCACCTCGCCCAAGTATGCGGGTCTGCTGGAATATGGGGGCAGTTATGAAGGCGGCTATCTCCTGCGGCGAAGCTATTACATGCCCTGGGAGCTTCGGGAAGTGATGGACCGCGACATGGCTCGAGAGGGATGGACCGCCCTCGACCCGATGTCACGCCTGCGAAGTACACACGATGGCATCCGAACGCCGCATCTCCGAGTTTCCGCTCTCGAATCCACTTGGTACATGCGTAATCAGCTCCTGCGCGACACCGATTGGGCGGGTATGGCGCACTCACTCGAAGTTCGCGTGCCGCTTGTCGACTGGCATGTGCTCTCTGCCGTTGCGCCGCTCCTCGCCGCCGGCGTACCTATCAACAAACAGATGATGGCCGCCACGCCCTCTCGTCCGTTACCTGATGCGGTACTGAACAGAGCGAAGTCAGGCTTCTTCGTCCCAATTCGCGACTGGATGCTGGAAGGAGCGGACGCCGCCCCGAAAGCTCGCGGTCTTCGAGGATGGGCACAATATGTATACGACCGAACGACATCCTCATGAAGCTCCTTGCACTCATATCGGATGCCTATGGTGGGCGAGGCGGTATCGCCAAGTTCAACCGAGACATGCTCTCATCGGTCATTGACTTCCCGGGCGTTCGTTCAATCACCACGCTTCCGCGCGTGGTCGTTGAGGACGTCGACGGAGTGCCGCAGGGAATCGATTTTCGCGCACACACGGCCGGATCGAAGTTGCGCTTTTCGCGCGCCGTTTTAAAAGAGATGCGATCGGCCGATTACGATGGCGTGATATGCGGCCATATTAATCTCCTGCCCTTCGCCTTTGTCGCAGCAGAGCGCCGGAGCGTTCCGCTGCTTCTGATCATCCATGGCGTTGATGCCTGGACGCCGACCGGCCGCAAGATCACTGACCGACTCGTAAGACATATTGACCATTTTGTTGTCGTAAGTGACTTCACGCGTCAGCGTTTTGCGAAGTGGTCGGGACTGGATCCCCATCGAGGCATCGTAATTCCCAATTGCATCGATGCCTCTGCCTACGGACCCGGCGACAAGCGTGTCGATCTGCTCGAGCGATATGGACTTGAGGACCGTCGCGTCCTCTTTACCCTTGGTCGAATGTCCGCGCAAGAGCGATACAAAGGATTTGATGAGGTTCTGGAGGTGCTTCCCGATCTCTTGAAAACCGACCCGGATCTGGCCTATTTGATTGCGGGTGATGGGGATGACAGACCGCGGCTCGAAGAAAAAGCGCGCGCTCTTGGGCTCTCCGACCGCGTGGTTTTCGCGGGATATGTGGATGAGAGCGAGAAAGTGGATCACTTTCGATTGGCCGATGCTTTTGTGATGCCCGGCCGGGGCGAGGGGTTTGGAATCGTATATCTGGAGGCGATGGCGTGCGGAGTGCCCGTGGTTGCCAGTTCGCTCGATGCCAGTCGCGAGGCCGTCCTGGATGGTGAGCTTGGCGAGGTTGTCGATCCGTCGGATGCGGAAGATCTCAAGCGTGGAATTCGAGCGGCGCTCGGACGGGAGCGCAACGTACCTGAGCGACTCGAGTACTTCTCCTTTGACCGATTCAAAGAACGGTGGCATGCCGCGATAGCGGATGTTTTTGTACCGGATACCGCCTTTGCAGGCGTATAATAGATGGAAACCAGCACCTACAAGAAATTATCCTATCTTTTTACGCGACGAGAAAAGCGCAACGCCGCCATTCTCTTCGCCATGATGATCTTCGGTGCATTCACCGAAGTCATCGGTGTGGGCGCGATCCCCGCATTCGTGGGCGTCATTGCCATGCCCGACCGGCTGCTCGAGATCGGGTACGTACGCGCCGTGTACGATTACCTGGGAATGGAATCCGCCCATGACATGGTCTTCTGGTCGGCTATCGCGCTCATCGTCATTTTCATATCCAAGAATATCTACCTCGCCTTTCTATCATATATGAAAGCGAGGTACACCGCCAATCGGCAGGTCAACCTTTCCAATCGACTTTTCCGGGCGTATCTGCATACCGGCTACACATTCCATCTTCAGCGCAACACGGCCGAGCTCCTGCGCAACACCAACACCGAAGCGAGCGCCATTACCCAGAAAGTGCTGATGCCGCTTTTGATTCTGGTGATGGAGTTCATGACCCTCATTATGATCTTTGTGTTGCTGGTCGTAGTTGAGCCGCTCGTAACCCTGGTTGCATTTGCGGTTCTCGGCGGCATCACGGTTGCCTTTTATCGCGCCACGCGCCAGAAAGTGGATGAGTATGCAAAAGAGGAGCAGCGTCACCGCAAGCAGTCGCTGCAAGCCGTGAACCAGGGATTAGGCGGCGTCAAGGATGCCAAGATTCTGGGCAGGGAGGACTTCTTCCTGCGCTCGTTTCAGGAGAGTTCATGGTTCAAGGCCAGGGCATCCGTGTTCAAAGCCGTCATCTCCGCTCTTCCGAGGCTCTTTCTCGAGACGATTGCCGTTCTCGGAATGCTCGGGGTTTCGGCCATGCTTGTGGCCCAGGGGCGCGCCACCGAGACCATCATTCCGACGCTCACCCTTCTGGGTGTTGCAATCGTCCGACTGATGCCTTCCTTCACTAAGATCTCCATGAACATCACCGCCCTCAAGTGGGGCGATCGAGCGCTGAAAGTGGTCTATGATGATCTTCGCAACCTCGAAGAACAGGAAAAAGAATTCCGTCGTCGTCAGCGGGAAGGAGCCTCCCGGCCGCTTCCGTTCGAGGACGCCATTCATCTCGACAACATTTCCTACGACTATCCCGAGGCGGCCGAGTCGGCACTGGTCGACGTATCGATTCGCATTCCCAGAGGTGCCTCGGTTGGATTTGTCGGACCCTCGGGCGCGGGAAAAACTACCATCGTGGATGTGATTCTCGGACTTCTTGAGCCCACCGCCGGCAAGGTCCTGGTTGACGGCGTGGACGTGCATACCCGCCTTGCAGCCTGGCAGCGCAAGATCGGCTACATCCCTCAGACCATCTTCCTGACCGACGACACCATCCGCAATAATGTGGCCTTCGGGATGGACGAGAGCGAGATCGATGATGATGCGGTCTGGGAGGCGATCGATGCGGCGCAGCTTCGCGAACTGGTCGAGTCGCTTCCCAGCGGCCTCGACACCAGAGTTGGTGAGCGCGGTGTGCGGCTCTCGGGCGGTCAGCGTCAGCGGATCGGAATCGCCCGCGCACTCTACCATAAGCCCGAAGTGCTGGTGATGGACGAGGCGACGTCTGCCCTTGACAATCAGACCGAGCGGTACATCGTCGAAGCCTTAGAGGCGATTCGCGGCCGCCATACGATGATTCTTATTGCCCACCGGTTGACGACCGTTCAGAACTGCGACGCGCTCTACATGCTCGATCGCGGCCGTCTCGTGGCCGAAGGCACGTACGAAGAACTCCTCGCTACAAGTCCCGAGTTTGCTGCGATGGCGGGTATCGTAGACGCGCCCGTGAGCGGCTGACGCGACATTCGGATCGTACATGGCTTCTTCCAACAAACCCAGAGTCTCCGATTCCCGCGTGGTAGGATTGCTTCCTGCGGCGGGCCGTGCGCGCCGTATGGGTCCGATTCCCTGCAGCAAGGAGATTCTTCCCGTACCGAGTAAGGGGAAAGAGGGACATGTTGATGGGGAAGCGATCGGGGTCGTTTCACTGTCGGCGCTCCGTGCGATGGCCTCAGCCGGCATCGTGCCGGTTCAGATGGTGCTCGCGTCGGATAAGCACGACGTGATGCGATACTGGGGCAGCGGCAGTGATATAGGCGTTCGTCTTTCGTACCACCTGATCGCCCGGTCGCGATCGGTTGCTTATACCGTCGACGCCGCACATCCGTTTGTGCGCGACC
>CBFGXY010000077.1:0-7825 GCA_965652945.1 uncultured bacterium | reverse complement strand
TCACCCGGAAGCGGTGGTCGTGGTAATTAAACGGACATAAGGTAAGTCTCGGAAAGTAACCCTTCTTATAAGCGGCGTTGCGTTCACCGAGAGATAGGAAGTCATCCGGCAGGCGGTTCAATCCGTATCTCCCGCACTTCCCATCGTCCGGCATTACTTTTCAACCTCAGGAAGACGCGCAATGGATCGTTCTCTTGTATCGTATGATATTGACCTAACACGAACGCGTCGTTGCCGGAGTGTGTAGGCTCGTCGAGTATGGTTCGGACGGGGGGAAACTCGCGAAAAAACTCAGCCAGCACATAGACCGCCTGACCTCGGCTATAGATGGAAGCCGCACCATCGAGCGTCAACTCCATCCGCTCAGCGACATGTCGTCCCAGAGCTCCGGCGTCGCCGGTCTCGAAGGCCGTCTCGATGTCCTGCAGGACACTTTCTTCCGACTGCGCGCGGGCCGGCAACGCGAGCAAGAATGGAATCAGAAGTATGAATAAGAATGGTCTCATCCCAATAGAGGCTGTATCTCGGGTACCGATGCTACCGACGCAAAAAACAATCCATTTCTCTCTTTGATGGTATTCGCCGCCGCTGCAGCTACTCTCCGATCGGACGAAAATCGGAATCACACCACCCGGTGGGGGATGTCCGTGCCATTGTCGAGGAATGCCTGTATGGAGTCCGCGCACATCCGCGACATGCGGCTCCTGGCTTTGTCGGTGGCGCTGGCTATATGCGGAGCCAGCACGACATTCTCGAAACTCAGAAGCTGAGGATGCACTCTGGGCTCATTTTCGAACACATCGAGGCCGGCGCCTGATAGATGCCCGCTCTTCAGCGCCTGCACAAGATCGTCTTCCTTGACGACGGATCCGCGGCCGGTATTGATCAGAATCGCGCCTTGTTTCATCCGTTCGAAGACTGCAGCATCAATCAGACCGCGGCTGTCCTCGTTCAAGGACGTATGTATTGATAAGACGTCGCTTTCGGCTATAAGCTCATCGAAGCCGACATATCGGGCACTCGACTCACGCTCCACAGTCGGATTCGCTCGTCGGCGATTGTGATAAATGACCTCCATCCCGAAGCCAAGAGCGCGCCGGGCGACAGCGGCACCGATGCGGCCCAGTCCCAGAATCCCCATGACCCTTCCACGCAGTTCCATCCCGAGAAACTCCATCGTCTCCCAGCGCTTGAACTTCCCGTCTCTGACGTAGGCGTCGGCATCGGGAATTCGCCGGGCCACGGCCAGAAGAAGCGCCATTGCAAAGTCGGCCGATGCGTCAGTCAGGACATCGGGCGTATTCGTAACGACCACTTGGCGTGCTTCGGCCGCTTCGAGATCGATGTTGTCGTATCCGACAGCAAACTGCGACACAATCGCGGGTGAGGGCAGCGCATCGATGACTGCCTTCGAGATCGGATCCGAAAGCATCGTGATCATGGCATCCGCCCCGGAAGCCAGATCGATGAGAGCGAACTCGTCATGCAGGCGGCCCGCCCCGGGATCGGCGACCACAACTTCATGACGTGTGCGAAGAATATCGAGCCCTTCGTTAGGGATCGTCCGCGTAACTACGATACGTGCCATGTTTTTCCTGATGGATGTGGAGGTGCCTCAGTGCAAAGTAACATACGTTACGCCCGATCCCCCTTCGTTCCAGGGAGCATCTTCGAACGTGGCTACTTCCGGAACTTGCGAAAGGTAATCGTGAATCGCGGCGCGAAGGGCACCCGTGCCTTTACCGTGCAGCAACTCGATTCGGGTTTGATTAGTCTGGATGGCCTCGTCGAGGATACGCTGGACCTCCGCGAGGGCCTCGTCCACACGAAGTCCCCGCAAATCCACTCGCGAGCGCGCGGTAGTTGCGGCTATGCCACCTCCGGAGGGCGCTATGTTTCTGACCGTAACCTGCTGCTTCCTCTTTCCTCCGACACGGGTAAGCCGCTCCGTGTCCACTCGCATACGCATCGAGCCCATCGCAACCACCGCCTCGTCGGCATCCACTTCCAGAACTTCGGCAGCCACCGTTCCACCGTCCAGAAGTACCTGATCCCCGACCTTGATTGGTCCACCTGCCGATATCGGCTTTTCCGACTCGGCCGGATCGATGCGCGGTTTGCGCTTTTCGGGCTTTCTGGTTTTGAGGTCCGCGCGATATTCCTCCAATTGTTGACGTGCCCTGCGCGTCACTTCCCGCTCGGCCTCGGCTTCCTTAATCTCCCGAATGGTTCGCTCCACCCTGGCGTTGGCCTCCGAGACGATGCGTTCAGCTTCCTCCAGCGCCTGACGCTGGATGGCATCACGTTCTCGGTCGAATCTGGAACGACGTTCGCGGTAGACACTCGATTCCTTTCTCGCGCGCTCGAGTTCGTCCTTCGTTTCCGAGCGCAGGCGCTCCAGTTCCTGGTTTCGCGTCTCAAACTCCGCGATCAGGTCTTCGAGACCCGACGTGCGGCTGCCGGCCAGAGTCCGGGCCCGTTCCAGAACCTGAGGATCCATCCCCGTCCTGCGGGCGATTTCGAAGGCATACGATGATCCCGGAACGCCCGGAACGAAGCGGTAGGTCGGACTCAGCGTCTCCCGGTCGAACTCCATCGATCCGTTCTCTACCCCGTCCTCCTCATGTGCAAAGGCCTTCAGCCGTCCGTGATGCGTTGTGACGATCGTTCGAGCGCCCGCCGCATTGAATCTTTCGAGCACGGCCTGAGCCAGTGCGCTTCCCTCATCCGGATCCGTACCCGAGCCCGCCTCATCGATCAGCAGCAGCGTATCGGGCGCAGCCCGTTCCAACATCATCCGAAGATTGCTCACATGCGACGAAAAGGTCGACAGGTCCTCCTCTATCGATTGCTGGTCGCCGATATCCACGAGGAGAGCATTCAGAATCGGAAGTTGCGTTTTTTCATCGGCAGGGATCGGAATGCCATGCATCGCCATCAGCACGAAGAGTCCAGCCGTTTTCATGGCGATAGTCTTGCCGCCTGCATTCGGTCCGGTGATGACCAGTGTCCGATAAGATCCGCCCAGCTGCAGATTCAGAGGCACGACGCGTTCTCGAGCTTCCCCTGCGGACAGATTGCGACGAAAGTGCAGTTCCAATTCCGGGTTGCGCCCGTCTTTGATATCAAGCAGTCCCTCCGTGTTGAGTCGCGGTGCGATTCCGTCGAGACTGTTTCCGAAACGGGCTTTCGCCTGGAGAACGTCGATGCGGGCGAGGGCGTCGACGTTGGCACGCAGCTCATCCAAACGTACCCTGATGATGCCCGTGAGCTCACGCAGGATTCGCTCAACCTCACGACGCTCCGCACCCTCGAGTTCACGGAGCTCATTGTTCAGATCAAGGCTCGCCGCCGGTTCGATATAGACGGTTTGCCCACTGGCGGACAAGTCCTGAACGAATCCCTGCAGCTTTCGACGGGCTTCTGCCCGCACAGGGATCACCATTCGTCCGTTCCGGATCGTGGGTTGTTCTTCCGTGGCCCATCCCTCACCGATCGCCCGGCGCAGCTCTCGCATAATAGAGTCGCGCAGTTCGGCCTGGCGTCGGTGGATCAGCGATCGGATGCGCCGCAGTTGGGGAGACGCATCATCCATGAGGCTCCCGCTGGGATCGATCGCCGATATGAATCGATCTTCGAGATCGCGATGCACCGCCAACGACGATGTGGTTCGAGCGATCTCCGGGTATTTTTCGCTTCTCTGCGCGAAGTAGTGGCGCACGAGCCGCGACGTGCGAGCGTGGTACGCGACCTCGAGGAGCTGTGTACCCTCGAGGTAGGCACCCTCCGGAACGGCAAGGCGGAGGTGGTCCCGGATGTCCGGCATCGGCTCGAGCGGAACCGGATCGTCGAATCGAAACACTTCCTGCAGCTCGGAGACCCGCTTGAAGGCGGACTCGAGCGACGACCGATCGTTCGTCGGCTTCAGCGCGTCCAGCTCATCGTGTCCTGCAAGACTGATCAGCGACTCCCGCAGCCGGAGCACCACATGATCAAACCCGAGCTTCTCCCTCGCCGATGCCGGTAGAACCTCCATCGAGCGTTATATCCCTCCCAGTTCGGAATGGTCGCCCACGTTCACGCGCCGGGGTCCACTTTCTACTTCTGCATTTCGGCCGATCAGTGAGTCGGTCAGTACAGCGTCCTTCACGTGAGAATCAGCGAATAGAATGCTTTCTTTGACGATCGACCGCTCGATCCGCGCGCCTGCTTCGATCGAGACATTCGGCCCCACCACACTGTTACTGATGATGGCTCCCGGACCGATGTAGACGGGATCAACGACGATGCTGTTCTGAACCTCGCCCTGGTGCAGGTCGTCGGTTTCTTTGGACAGAATATGATGCGTCGTCTCCATGAGGGCCGGGATGGTGCCGCAATCCAGCCACTCGGTTACCGTCGCGGTTTTGAACACCTTCCCTTTCTTGAGAAGCGCGTCGAAGGCGTCGGTGAGCTGGAATTCTCCTCCGTGACCGCGGACGTCGTTCTCGATGAGAGTGTCGATCTCATTCTGAAGTTCGGCCAGGTCCTTAACGAAGTAGATTCCGATGAGCGCTTCATTTGAGATGAGTTCTGCCGGTTTCTCAACGAAGGCCGTGATCCGTTCGCCATCTCTCACGGCTACACCGAACCGGCTCGGATCTTCTACCTCCTTGACCCACGCGACCACGTCTGCGTCCTCGAGGTCCACTCCGGGCTCCATATCGAAAAGCGTATCGGCGAATACGATAATCCCTTCACCCGTCATGTGGTCTCCCGCACACCCGACCGCATGTGCCGTACCGAGTGCTTTGTCCTGCACGGCGAAATGAGCCGTCATACCATGGCGGTCACAGATGCCCGTCAACTCGTCGCGTACCGACTGTCCAAAATCAGGCCCGAGTACGAACACGCCTTCAGCCAGATTGCGCGGCAGCACCATATTGAAGGTGTCGACGATCCGCTCGACCATTGTGCGTCCTTTGACGGGAAGCAGCGGCTTTGGAGTTACGTGTGAATGCGGTCGCACGCGCGTGCCGCGACCGGCCATTGGTATAATTAGCTTCATCTGATCGATTCTGTTGAGAAATTTGGACTGCTCGGATGGTCCGATAACAATGTCCACCCGTGCGCGTCGATGATATTAAGCCTGTAGCTGGAAAGCTTCAAAGCTTCCGCCAATTGCCGACATCGGCAGCATTGTAAACGGATTGCTACAGCGGGAACCGGTGAGCGGGGTCAATATAGGAGGCATCGTCGTTTGGAGCAGGCTTCTGCCAATCATCACATACAGATTGATTTCAGTCTGAGCCGAAAAACGTGGCATCGCTATTGCAGCCTAAAGGGCGTGGCGTGCAGGATTTTTGTCCAACTAGCAGGATCGAACCATGAAAGGTAAAACGATACATCTCGGAACGTGGCTTAATAGCCGAGTTCTTCTTGCTGCACTTCTATTTATAACGGGTACCGGTCTGATGGGCTGTGCGAACCTCAGCCGGACCGAGCAGGGTGCTGCCGCAGGCGCCGGTGCGGGCGCAGTGGTTGGTGGCGTGATCGGCTCGCGTTTCGGAGGTACCGCTCAAGGCGCGATTATCGGTGCGGCGGTAGGCGGGACAGCTGGCGCCATCATTGGTCAGCAGATGGACCGACAGGCACAGCAACTCGAGGAGGAGCTCGAAGGTGCCCGCGTCGAGCGTGTGGGAGAAGGCATTGCCATCGCCTTTGACAGCGCGATTCTTTTTGGTTTTGACAGTTCAGAACTGTCGAACGTAGCACGTCAAAACCTGCGGGATCTGGCGACGAGCCTGCAAGAGTACCCGAACACCGAAATTACCATTATTGGGCACACCGACTCAGTCGGATCAGCCGAGTATAATCTCGGCCTGTCTCAGCGGCGAGCACAGTCGGCAGCGAATTATCTTGCCTCGCAGGGAATTGCATCGCATCGTCTGACCACGGTCGGGCGCGGACTGCATGAGCCACC
The DNA here is from genome assembly GCA_965652945.1 of uncultured bacterium. Taxonomy (GTDB): domain Bacteria; phylum Bacteroidota; class Rhodothermia; order Rhodothermales; family CAZKDQ01; genus CAZKDQ01. Next base: position 1,863 of record CBFGXY010000077.1, on the reverse strand, counting down.
CGTGCGCGTCGATGATATTAAGCCTGTAGCTGGAAAGCTTCAAAGCTTCCGCCAATTGCCGACATCGGCAGCATTGTAAACGGATTGCTACAGCGGGAACCGGTGAGCGGGGTCAATATAGGAGGCATCGTCGTTTGGAGCAGGCTTCTGCCAATCATCACATACAGATTGATTTCAGTCTGAGCCGAAAAACGTGGCATCGCTATTGCAGCCTAAAGGGCGTGGCGTGCAGGATTTTTGTCCAACTAGCAGGATCGAACCATGAAAGGTAAAACGATACATCTCGGAACGTGGCTTAATAGCCGAGTTCTTCTTGCTGCACTTCTATTTATAACGGGTACCGGTCTGATGGGCTGTGCGAACCTCAGCCGGACCGAGCAGGGTGCTGCCGCAGGCGCCGGTGCGGGCGCAGTGGTTGGTGGCGTGATCGGCTCGCGTTTCGGAGGTACCGCTCAAGGCGCGATTATCGGTGCGGCGGTAGGCGGGACAGCTGGCGCCATCATTGGTCAGCAGATGGACCGACAGGCACAGCAACTCGAGGAGGAGCTCGAAGGTGCCCGCGTCGAGCGTGTGGGAGAAGGCATTGCCATCGCCTTTGACAGCGCGATTCTTTTTGGTTTTGACAGTTCAGAACTGTCGAACGTAGCACGTCAAAACCTGCGGGATCTGGCGACGAGCCTGCAAGAGTACCCGAACACCGAAATTACCATTATTGGGCACACCGACTCAGTCGGATCAGCCGAGTATAATCTCGGCCTGTCTCAGCGGCGAGCACAGTCGGCAGCGAATTATCTTGCCTCGCAGGGAATTGCATCGCATCGTCTGACCACGGTCGGGCGCGGACTGCATGAGCCCATCGAATCGAACGAAACCGAATTCGGTCGCCAGCAGAACCGACGTGTGGAAGTCACGATTACCGCCTCGGAAGAGTACGTACAGGAGCTCGAAGCACGCAACTAAATCAATCGAAGGACGGCATGAACCGCTCTCTCGGCAACGGGGGAGCGGTTTTTTTATGTATTATCGGTGGCTGAACTATTAAACCGATCACTCCATCATGCAACCTGAACATTTCGATCCACCAGTAGATACACCTGGAGCTACCCCTGAACAGCGAGCCCGGATGAGTCGCAGCGAGGCCAGAGCCTGGCAAAACCGCCACGTTCAGGACATGTGGAGGGTTTTTCGGATCATGTCGGAATTCGTCGAGGGCTTCGAAATGCTCTCGAGCGTGGGAGCGTGCGTGTCCGTGTTCGGATCCGCTCGGACGCCGGAAGACCACAAGTACTACAAAATGGGAGTGGAGGTCGGCCGACGATTGGTCGAACGCGGCTTCGGCGTCATCACAGGCGGAGGTCCTGGAATCATGGAAGCCGCGAATCGCGGGGCGAGAGAGGCCGGAGGTGCATCCATCGGGCTCAACATCGTCATCCCGCACGAGCAAGAGACTAACCCCTACGTCGACCGGAATCTGAGCATCGACTTCGACTTCTTTTTCGTGCGGAAGGTGATGTTTGTAAAATATGCTCAGGGCTTTATCGTGCTTCCCGGCGGATTCGGCACCCTCGATGAGCTTTTCGAAAGCCTGACGCTGATTCAGACAGGCAAATCGAGTCGATTCCCGGTAATATTGATGGGAACCGAATACTGGGCCGGACTCGTTGACTGGATTCGCGGTGTGGTTCTCGAAAATGGCAACATTTCGTCGGAGGACCCCCACATGCTGTATCTCACCGACGATCCGGACGAAGCCGTGACGGTACTCGACGACTTCTACCGAGAGCATGCTCTTGGCCCCAACTTTTAGACGCAACGTCGTACTGATTAGTAGACACTATCTACGTCTGACTTGCCTTTATGAAG
>CBFGXY010000076.1:0-7839 GCA_965652945.1 uncultured bacterium | reverse complement strand
GCGAGGACGGACGGGCGGCATACGCCGAAAAGAAAAACACCTCGACGCGAGGGCGGGTCAATCGACAGAAATCTTACTGGAGTTCCCAGTGAGTCGTAGACCCCAACATTTCAGCAACACCTACAATTACTCCAAGTGGAACAGAGCTGGTGCCTCCATCGAGCAGAAGTCTGACGTCCTCGTCGTTTACGCCGCAATCGAAGGCGCTCCATCGCCGGAGACCACTAATTCCGGCACTTCTCGGACGACCACAGATTCTCTTCGGCATGCCTCTCGCTGTCCGGAGCTGTGAATCCAGTTACGCATCCGATCATCCATCACGAGGGCTTCCTTCCGGCGCTCTACCTTGAGGATCAGCGTACGCAGCGCATCGAATTCATCCGCCGTCATAATGAGCGATGCGCGATCCTCCGGAAGATCACCCGGCCCGCTGAATCGAATTTCGACTGCTCCGGTCTTGTCGTTGCGAACCAGGATGTTCAGATCAATGCGTCCACCATCGGGACATACCGTTCCAACTTCAATGCTTTCTCTCAATCTCATTTTGCCGCCTAACAGGTTAAGCTCTCGATATTGCCGCCTAATCTTTAAGGAAGCTAAGATTGTGCCTGATCCGAGACTGGTGCTACTTCAACGCAAGTAAGAGTTCGCCCTCCCTGTCCGGATGGACGTGCCAATCGTATTGGAGCGACATGCTTCGGGTAGCAAAATGCTTCGGACGGATCTCAGAAAGCGGCCTGAAACGCTTCCTGAGCCGCTTTCCCGCGCATTCGGAGCTATGTCTCGGATAGAAGGGAGCATCTCGGACCAGAACAGACGCGTGAGTGAACGGGCAATAGAGTGGTTGACCATTTCCACTTATTCCCATCTGAATGATGCCCCAGAGACGCTCTGCCTTTCCTTTGGAAATGCGTGGCGGTAAAATTTACCCCACTTAGAGTTTCACCTTAACTCAAGCGGTCCGGGCCTGCCGTTCGATTCGGGATCTAATTTCTGCCACATGGCGGCGGAAATCCTCGTCCACGTCCATTCGATCATCGAGCGCATTACACGCGTGGATAACCGTCGAATGATCGCGTCCTCCAAATCTTAGACCAATGCTCTTAAGCGATTGCGTCGTCAACTCCTTGGCAAGGTACATGGCGACATGTCGCGCCGTAACAACCGTACGGGTGCGCGTTCTGGATGAGAGCTGCGCAAGCGGAACATCGAACTCCTGCGCGACCATCTCCTGAATCGTACCGATGGCAAGAGGTCTGGGCTCGTTGTCAACGAGATCGGAAAGCAGCGGTCGTGCATCTGACAACGTGATGGGCCCCGGCTGTAGGCGTGCCTGCGCGATGAGCCGCGTCAGGGCACCTTCCAGCGCACGAATATTCTGCGTGACGTTTTCTGCAATGAATGAGACGACATCCTGCTCCAGTTCTATGGAGTGGCGCTCCGCCTTGCGTTGCAGTATTGCACATCGGGTCTCGAAGTCTGCCGGCTGGACGTCTGCTGTCAATCCCCACTGGAATCGGGACAGCAAGCGCTCTTCGATACCAGGAATCTCAGATGGAGCACGATCGGCGCACAGAATGATCTGCTTCCCCGACTGGTGAAGTGTATTGAAGACGTGGAAGAACTCTTCCTGCGTCTTCTCCTTTCCGCCAAAGAACTGGATATCGTCTACGATGAGGACATCGATACTGCGGTAGAAATCAGAGAAGTCGCTGACGTTGTTTTGCTGTATGGATCGCACGAATTGGGCGATGAACTGCTCCGACGAGATATAGAGTACCCGATCCGTCTTTTTACTGGCAAGGACACTGTTTCCGATCGCCTGAACCAGATGGGTCTTACCGAGACCTACGCCCCCGTAGATGAGTAACGGATTGAAGCTGGTGCCGCCTGGTTCTTCAGCGATGGCCACGGCAGCACTTCGCGCAAATCTGTTGCAATCTCCTTCGATGAAGGAATCGAAACTGTAGGTCGGTCTCAGATTTGGTTCAACCGCCCGGTGGGGAATTGTCCGCTGCAAAAGTGGTTTAGCAGGTGGACGGGGCGGCGCCGCAGGGAGCGAGGTTTCTGCACCATCTCCACTCTGCGGTGATGAAGTCGGAAATTGATCACTCGTTCGAATATCGGTCACATACGCAGGTTCGGGAGCATCTTCCTGGTATTCGAAGAATATCCGGGTTTCGGCGCCCATCACATCAGCGGTTACCCGGCGAAGCACCCCGGCATAATTTGATTCGATCCACTCCCCGAAGAACCGGCTGGGAACGCTCAGAACGAGTTCCGCTCCTCGTTCGTCTCGGTCAAGTGAAACTGGACTAACCGGAGAGAACCAGGTTTTGAATGACCGACGAGGAATCTCTTCATTAATTCTGGTGAGACATTCATTCCAGGTCGAGTCGAGCGTGGACGGCATAGATAGTAACTGAACAGACTTTCGAGTTGGAGACGGACATCAAGAACGACGCCTCTATTGTATCCCCTTTCGAGACCATTTTGCAAGGCGTAACGGCCTGTTTTTACCCACATCATATGCCTTCACAATCGGCGCCTATCCACGAGTTATCCACAAGTACGATACGCCACAAATTCAAACAGCCGATAGGTCTGCACATAGTCGGTGGCGATTTGCCTATCCTAAGCACATCCGGCAGGGCACCGACGACTCCGTCTATCACGTGCATTCACAGCTACTTGGGCATGGTACATCGAAAGAACTTACCCATACATATGCCATTGTCACGGCATTGCCTGGAGGGCGTCTGAGGTCACCGTGTATCGGCGGCGAAGTGACGCACACTTTATCCACAATTTTTCCGCCCTGTGCCTTCCTTCACTGATCTTGGACAAGTTCCTCGATCCCGCGACTAAATTCGTCGGAGATCATTTTCATTGCCGGAAGGTGCTCAGCGATCATGTCCCAGGTCTCGGGGACGAGAGACGCTACGGGATCATATAGAAGCGAGGCCTCACGCGCGGGCGCATCAGGAAAATCGAACGTCACTGACAGCATCAGGACAACACTCATGATGAGCGCCGCTTTGAGGCCGCCAAACAGCGCTCCGGCGAATCGATTCAGGATGGTGAGTTGGAAGAGGCCGATCACCTTCTCGAGCAACTTGGCCAGCGCTCCCATGGCAACGCCAACCGCGCAAAATATTAACAGGAAGGCAAGTACCGACGACACGGACATGCCCCATCCCATTGCCTCCGAAATCGACAGCCCCAGCGGGCCCATCAGTTGGATTGCAAGCATTATGGCGAGTATGATTCCCGCCAGACTGGTCAGCTGCTTAATGATGCCGGTCGTGAATCCTCGAACGACCCCAATTCCAAGGGCGATGATCAGCAAACTGTCAACGATAGTCACGAGAGCAGCGGGATGTACTGAGGGATGGAGACTACTTCATTTCCTGGAAGAGAGAAGCTCACGCGCGAGTGAACTAATCCGTTTTCCGTCGGCCCGACCACGAATCCTGTTCATAGCCTCTCCCATCACTTTCCCCATGTCTGCCATTGAGGTAGCCTGAGTTGCCTCGATTACTTCGAGTAATACTTCACGTACCTCCTCATCGGACATCTGCTTCGGGAGGTACTCCTCGATGACGGCAAGTTCTTCTTCCTCCGTTTCGGCCAGATCAGACCGGCCGGCCGCCTCGAACTGTTCGATCGAGTCTCGCCTCTGCTTGGCCTGCTTCTGAAGAAGACCGAGTACATCATCGTCTGAAAGCTCCGTCACACCCGACGGACGCATTTCGATCTCTTTTTCGGTAATCGCCGCACGAATGGATCGGATCGTGCGCACCTTGACCGCGTCGCGTTGACGCATTGCGGTTTTCAAGTCTTCGTCCAAGCGCTTCGTAATCATATTTTAAAGTGTTATCCGGTTGATGGGGAAAGATACCTCGCCAACGGGGCACAAGCTAAGGAGCCCTCCAGTCGAAGAGAACCACGTGTCTGGGCTCCATCGCAACCAGTAGACCTTCCGCCGACGGCTTCATGTCGGACTTGATACGCCCGCGAATGCGCTGTTCTCCCAGAATATCTCCGCTGAGGGCATCGATCTGAATAAGTCGGGCGTCCATCGTGCCAACCAGAACCGTTGTACCGACGGGCAGAATTGGGACCGTGATGGCAGCGTCGAGATTGGTTTCCCATGTCAGATCACCGCTCGTGGCATCGATGGCATAGACTGTTCCATTTGATCCTCCGATGTAGAGCGTGCCATCAGTTATAATCGGCTTCGTCAACCGGTTAAAGCCCTGTCCGGTGTCGTACGTCCAGATTATCTGGCTCCCAGTCAGGGGCAAGCAATAAATCTTTCCACGCGTTGTAGAGACGAAAATCCGATCTTGTTCAACCGCGCCGGCACGCTGCACCGGAGCATCCAGGACGAGCGAACGGCGAAGAGATCCGGTCAAGGCGTCGAAAAACCGAATTACGCCGCTCTGATCGATCGCGAGAATGGTTTGTCCAACGATGAGAGGTGCCGCCAGATATGGGACGTCGGAGGGAGCACTGGACCACACGAGTTCACCCGTTGCGGACTCAAAAACTGCGATCCCGCCTTTGAGCCCTGCCGCTACGATCCGACTTCCGAACGTGGCCAGACCCGCCTCGACCGGTTCGAAGTCGGCCCGCCATAATATGCGACCTGCGTCAAGATCATAGGCGACAACACCGCCCTTGCCGGCCTTCAGCGGTACGGCTACGATTCGCGAGACCAATGTCGGAGCGCCTTCAATACTGATCCCCATCTCTTCATCTCCCAGGCGCTTACCCGTTCGAATGTCGACACCATGTATCTCCCCGATCCGATTCGCTATCACCACAAACCGGTCAGTCAAAACGAGCGGGTCTCCGCCAAAGCCGGCGCTCGCATCATAGACCCAGCGTTCGGCGACAGGCAATGTGATTTCAACGGGTGGATCGTGCGCCGGCCCGCCATCCGAGGGAGGCAGGCGCAAAGATCCGCACCCGGCGATCAGCAGGAATGTACCGACTACTACGGACCAGACAATGACTCTGGGCATCATCAAAAATCATATCCAAAAAAGAACTGCCGGAAGAATCGGTCTCGTGTTCCAAACCCATCCGTGAAGCGATATCCCAGATCATAGCGCAGGACAAATCCACCGAACAGATTCAAGCGGAGACCTGCGCCCACCGAACCCAGCGTATCGCCGGTATTTAACTGCTCTTCCCGTCTGAAATAGCGATCGTTCCAGGCATGCGCTGCGTCAATAAACAGCGCGCCCCGCAGATTCACGACTCCGAACGGCGTCAGTAGCGGCATGTAGAGGTACGGGGCGGTCAGAATCGGAAAACGTAGTTCATGCGACGTGAACCATATCTTCTGTGCCCGGATATCGAAAAATCGCCATCCACGCAGATCCCAGCTGCCGCCCAGAAAGTGGAGCCTGGCCTCACGACCGTGATTCGCTTTGAACATGCCTCTGGACGCCAGGGTTACACGTGGGTGGAGCCGGAAATAACGTCGTCCATCCACAACCACGGACGCGTAGCGGACGTTGTCATATAACAGATCGGTCGTGAAACCGACGGTCAAGTTCAATCGCGAACCATCTACCGGGCCGTTGTACCCGTAGAGCGCGTTATCCAACACCAGGGAAGCCGTGCCGGAAAACAGAAGCGCTTTGCGAGCGAGATCTCGGAACTGGACCTCACGGTTGTTCCAGTTTATATGGGAAGCAAACTCGATGCGTTGGAACTGTGAGAGCGGATAGCTGATCGAGGTAAAGCCTCCGAAGATCGATTCCCAGACGAGCGGATAGCTTGCAGCCGCATCAGGATCGGTGATATCGTATCGCAATCCTCCAAACCGGTATAAGCCGTATCCAATGCTCGACCGGCGCTGCAACTCGAGACGGGAGACGGCAATGTTCATGTTCTCCAGGAAACTGCCTCTCCCCTGACCCAGATTATATAACGTCAGGTACCAGTAGTTGTCGCCGAGCATGTCCGAAAAAGCAAGCACGGCGCCACCTCCCGTGCCCCATACTGGATTCTGAGCAACCGTCCCTTGCGCTACATCGAGAGAATAAGACCTGCGATAGGGCGTTCTTGGCGTGTCATCATCAATCGAGATGCTTCCGTGCGTCCATCTTCCAAAAGATGAAGTGTCCGACGATGCGATGGGACTCGCTGACGATTCAGGCTGCACCGATTCTACGGAACGGAGTGCTCGGATTGCGAATCGTTGGTTCTCGAAGGTGCTGAAGAGCAGCCGTCCGGTGTCCGTCACGTAAGGATCGAATGCTGCCGTTGTGAGCGTGGTCAGTCGCCGTTCCATCGATACGACAAGGTGACCGTGCTCGGGGTCCGAGGCCCCCGCCGCGTAATGATTCTCTTGATGACGGGTTAAATCTGCCGCCCAGATATTCTGGGCGCCGAAACGAGCGGTTGAATCTCTGATCGTACTGGTAAAATAGATCGTTGTACCGTCGTTGCTCCACCTTGGTGAGAAATCTCGGCGGTCCCCGCTCGTCAGCGACCGCAACGAATGATCTTCGAGATTGAGCAGCATGAGATTGTAGGCGCCTTTCGACCCCATCTCTCCGCGGTCCGAACTAAATGCTATCTCGACTCCGTTGGGATGCCAGGCCGGATCGCGATCGTCGTAGATGTCATTCGTCAGTCTCTGGCGCGTCCCAGTGACCATGTCGTAGACGTAGAGGTCGCTAAATCCATCTCTGCCTATTCCGGTGAAAATGAATTGGTCGCCATCGGGGTGCCAGTCCGGCGAAGACAGTGCGATTAAGTCCTCGAAGCCGTATGTGCCCCCGAATTCGCGAGACTCGAGATCGTAGATGTGAATGACATCATGGGCACCACTTCGAGTGACGAATGCGAGGCGCCCGGTATCTGACACACTGATCCTGCTCTCGAACGGAGAAAACGATTCATACTCAGCGCCACGTTCTCCTCGAATAAGTATTTCCGGCTCGCCCAACGGTTGCAGATTCTCATCGACGTGCAAAGAATAGAGATTCGTGTACCCCACCTCGTTTCCTACATAGAGAACGAGGCGCCGTCCGTCGTGCAGCCGATAAAAAGCAGGCATGGAGCTGAATCCCTGCACTCCCAGCGACGAACTCGCAATTGACGGCGGCACAACGTCATCAAACTCCGAATAGTAGTGCCCTCGGATCCATTCCAACCACGCCTGATTAATGTCGGAAAAAGACTCTCCGAGAGTGAACTCGAGGACCCGTCGGATATCCGTATCTATCCAGACGTGCTCGATGATGCGCAGGATTTGTTCCTCCCCATACGTTTCCGAGATGAAATGCATGATCGCCTCACCATGCTTGTACATCAAAAAGGTCCCACTAATTCGATGTATGTCGGCGAGAGAAAGCAGGTGATTGCTGAAGACGACGTCTCGCATCACCATTTCATGCTGAGGGTCTCGATCGCCCGACCAGTATTCGGCCAGTCCCTCTATAAACCATAACGGCAACAGGCGGCCCTGCGGCACACGATGGTCCTGAAGAACCCGAAGGAGGCGCGTAATGGTGAACACATGAACCAGCTCATGGCGAATCACTCGCCTGAACTGATGTAGATTCCCGTTCGATGGGATAACGACGCGTCCTTTAAGGAACTCGAAAAAGCCACCGACGCCGTCGGGTATGAGGCCCGGCGAAACGTTCGTCTGTTTGAAGTGCAGGTTGGACGAATAATAGATCAACGGCACACGCCGGGTCAATGAGAACTCGAACCTCGCCTGTAACTCGCGATACGCTTCTTCGGCAAAGTAGGCGCCGTGTTCAGCCAGATCCTGCATTTCAGGATAGTAGAAGATGTCAAAATGGTCCG
>CBFGXY010000075.1:0-7846 GCA_965652945.1 uncultured bacterium | reverse complement strand
ACATGGAGGCGGAGTTTCGCGACCAGGCGCCGAAGATTCTAAGTTCGACGGCGCGCAGCTCGGCAATGGTCTTGCTCGATGGCAAAATTCTGCAAGGCTACGAGCCAACCTACCGCGGCGGCATCTTCGATGCGACCCGCATCGATACCGAAATTGCGGATCACGACGGCCATCTGGGCGCCGGTATCGCCGATTCGATAGAAGACACCGAGGTCGAGAATCGCGGTATTGGCTGAGAGTCCGGCTACACTTTCATGCACCCACTTGGCGGTGACACCGTAGCTGAATAGGTCGGTAAGCTGTTGAGCGACAGTGACGCCCGCTGCGATGTCAATGAATCGAAACGTCTCCCCTGTGCCGGTCTGCTGAAACTCGGTAGTCACGTCCATATCGCCCGAGTTGAGCGCTTGCAAGCTGGCTCCGACGGTAAGTCCGAGTCGGCGGAAATGATAGATCCCCGCAAGATATTCGAGCTTTACATCGGCAAAATACTCGGTATGACTGAACCCGAGTTGAGCGCCGTCGACCTGTGCAGCCAGCGCCGGATTCCAATAGAGTGCGCTGGCATCGAAGGCATTGGCCGCCACGGTTTCACCCATTGCGGCGGAGCGAGCATCTACCGGTACCTTCAGAAACTGAAAGCCGGATGTCCCCGCCCTGTCGCTACCGAAATTCGGTATCAGCTGCGCCTGCACCGGCGCGGCCACGGTCAGCAGCAAGGCAGCTGCAGCGATACTCCGTAGAATCTGAAACAAAGGCCTCGTCATGTCTCGCATCAGAATCTATAGGAGATACCAAACATCACGTGGCGCGGCGGCAAGAAGCGAGCCGGATTGAACGGCGGCTGACCTGAGGTCGTGGGGTCCTCGTAGCGCGGATCGCGAAGATTATTCGGTACGTCGTAATCGGAATTGTCGCGCAGAGCAGCAAAATCCGTAAGATTCGGATCCACGTCGGGATATGCCCTTCCGGTGACCGGGTTAATGATCACACTGTTCAATTGGTTGAAGAGGTTGGTCACTTCCAGAGTCAACGTCAGATCGTTGCCCGCCAACGCAATATTGCGCCGGATATTGAGGTCGAACCACCACCACGGTGCGCCAACTTCCGAATAGCGCTTGGCCGGATCCGAATCGGTCTCGTAGATAGGCCGCCAATCGCGCTCACCGGTGAATGGGTTCACCTCTCTTCCGACGAAATTAACCGGCGTATACCGCTGCCCGCTGCGGAACGTGGACGAGAGATATACCTGGAACCGATTCAAGCCGGGCACACCGAGGAATGGACGTTCGCGATCATATGTGAAAGTGGTGCTTGCCTTGAGATCGAGCGGACGGTCCCAGGCCAGAGGCGTCTCGAACGTGTTGTCGATATCGCCGCGTGCCAGATACTGTGCCAGCGCATCGTTGCTGGTAGAGCTCAGACCCGTAGCACGCGAAAACGAGGCCGAAACCTGGCCCTGGAACCACTGCCCGATGCGCTTCAAATACATGGCTTCGATTCCACGTACGCGGGCGAAGTCGCCATTGACACGAAAGGCTCTGGTAGTTTCCCGGCCGGTCGCATCCTGAATGACGATGCTCTCGATGGTGATGAAATCGAACTTGTCCCGCCAGAACGCGGTGACGTTGAGCACGTCGTTGCTGGTGAGCTGATTTCGAAGGCCCAGCTCGTAGGAGATGTCGACCTCGGGATCAAGGTTTGGATTGCCCAGATCCGCGAAGAAGGACCGGTCCTGATAGAACGGATCGAGGCCGGCGTACACGAAGGTCGGATGCGGCGTCTTGGTCGAATGTCCGTAGTTGAAGAACATGACCTGGTTGTCGCGGATGGGGAACGAGACGCTGATCTTGGGGAGCAGTCGAAACTTGTAGCGCAGGCCCAGAAGGTTGACCGTCTCGTCCCAGTACTGCTCTCGGATACCGTCAAGTATTGGCGCATCCGGATTTTGAACCAGGTCGTCGACATACCTACCGGGTGCCCAGTACTCGAGGCGTGTGCCGAGGTTGGCGATCAATCCCCGATACCGCAGCTGCGCCGACCCGAAGACAGCACCCCGCTGAGGTTTGACCCGCCACACATCGGCGCTCTCTCCGAGGCGGTTCGTACTTACCACGTCTTCGCCTTCTCCGATCGGCGCGCCCACCCACGGCCGAATCACATCGATCCACTGGTAGTCATTGAACTTCGATTCGAATCCGACCAGGATGCGGTTGTTCATGTCGGACGTGAACCGCGTGTAGGTGGCTCGAAGCGTGATTTCCTCTGCGAAGTGATCGTGGAATCGTGTGGCGATGCCTCCGTTGTTGACCAGTCCGGGACCGGGTAGCACGTAGTAGGCATTCGGATCGGCCGGCATGCCGTTGGCGTCCAGAAAGATGGAGCCGGGATACGTGACGATGCTGAACGGATCGAGCTCGCTCGAGACGTTATCCGGGCGCCACCGCCTGCCGTTGGCATCCGAGCGCAGCCGGGTGAAGAGGCGACTCACCTGCACATCGTAATAGGACCGTTCGTTGAGTACGTGGGACCAGTTGATGTAGGTGATGATGTTGTCATGCGCGTACGTATTCGCGTTATCGGGCTGCATGATGAACGCGTACTGAAAACCGGGAGTCACTACGGATTCATTCCCGGTCACTTGCAGCATTCGGGTATTTTGATTGACGGTAAGCGAGCGCTGATAGGAACCCTGGACGCGCATCCCGGGGCGGATGTCGTAGGTGAGCTTACCCACCCCGCTCCACCGATTGCCCGTGCGCGGCAGCAGCCATTCGGAGTCGATCAGTGTAGATCGAACCTGCTCCGGATTGGCAATGTGCCGCGTGAAGCCATCCGAAAGCTGCGCCTGACCTGACATAAAGAAACGCACCTTGCCGGGCCAGATCGGGCCGCCCAGATTGAACTCGTAAATGTCTTCGTTGAAGTTGGATGCGGCGCCCGAGTTGATTCCTCCAAAGTTATCTCGCTTATGAGAGAAGAAGCCTGAGAGAACGTCGCCTCCGTCCTGTGTCTGTACCGATACCACGCCTGAAGTCACATCGCCGTGTTCGACGCCGATCCCGCCGGTGGTCACTTCCACTTCTGCGAACGCGTTCGAGCCCATATCCATTCCGAAACCCGTTCCTGCCAGAGGGTCTTTGGCGGATACGCCGTCCACAAGGAAGCCTGTCTCATCGGCACGCCCGCCGCGGATATAGAGTCCTGTCGGATCGCGCATCACACCCGCCTGGGTGGCCACCACGTCCTGCACATCACGTAGCGGAGCCGCTGCAATCTGTTCGCTTGATACGCGGAAGGAACTGGTCGACTGCTCGACATCCACAAGCGGTCTTTCCCCTACGATGACGATCTCTTGGTCTGTGGAAAGCACGGCTTCCCGCAGATCGACATCCAGCTCGGTGGTCTCGCCATTTCGGATCCGTATGCCGGTGAACATCATCGTTTCGAACCCGATATACGACACGCGCACGGAATACTCGCCCGAGCTCAGGTTCTCGATCACGTAGCGGCCTTCCGCATCGGTCGCTGCGCCGGCCTGCGTTCCAACCACAACCACATTCACCCCGGGCAGGCGCTCTCCCGTTCCCGCATCACGTACCGTACCTGCAAGATGCCCCTGCGAAAAAGCAGGCGCGGCAAGGAAGAGGAACAGGATCAGGTTTGCCAACACGAATGCCGGCCTGGGCCCCATCGATCCACTGGATATCATATCATTCAATGGTGCGATCGTCTTCATTGCGGGAACCCCAGACTTTCCAGAATCATGAAGACCGCCTCCCGTGCCGTCTCAGGATTTCCATCTGCACCCACAACTACGGGCACGCCGGTATTCTCGTTGATCAGCGGCAGAGAAAACAGCGCGATGCGGCGATCGGCGCTCATCGAAGCGACTGTTCTGGGGGATGGCCACTCCCCTCTCGTGTTTTGCTGACTGAGATAGCGGAAGGCCCCGTCGTAAAGCGGAATAATATTGCTGCCTTCGGCGACATACGGCAACTCGCTGATGAGGGAGACATTACTCATCAGTTCCGGAAGCGGCTCGCTGAGTCCAGGCAACGGCCCGACGGGTTCGATTGGCGCGTTCCGCGGCAGCTCGAGACGCCGTACCGAATCAGGAACGACGACCAGATCCGTCAACGGCAGCAGCAGCACGGCCGGGTTTCCGAGGTTGTCTTCCGGGTTTTGAGGACGAGTTGCGGGAGAGTGCACCATCAGCTTCCCTCCGCGATTGAAAAACGTGTCCATCACGCTTGCGGCAAAGGGCAAGTTGTTTCCCTGTGCCGAGTTGGTGCTGGAGGACGTCACCCAGTAGATGTATTGGAAGAGCGAAAGGGTTTCCCGGAGTGTCGGATCGGCGAGGGTTGGAAGATTGCTTGAGCGAATCGGCACGACGGTCGAGCCGGTTGCATAAGGCTCGCTCAGGTCCCACACATCGATGCTCGACCGACCGGTGTAGTCGCGCAAGAGGTCGAGATGGAAATCCTGAATCCGACCGGCAGCAGGTCTTCTGAAATCATTTACGAAAAGGACCTCACCGGCCGGCTTCCGCACGAACCATTCATGTCTCTGCAGGGTGCTCGTGGTATCGGTCTGATCCACCGAGCGTGCGTAGAATACGTTGTCGTCGTCGAGACGCATGCCGCTGAGGCGCAGGCCGGTGCTCTGAAACGACCGCCCGGTGAAGACATGGGCCTCAACCGTACCGTCGAACGCCTCGGAGGTCAGGTCCGCGACCACAGTGATGAATCTTGTTTCGCCCGGCAACGAGATGAACTCCAGGCTGTCGTTCAAGCTTATTTCTATGCGCTCGATCGTCTCTTCTCCCTCCGGGTCGTTCGCCTGCCAGCCGAAGGATGCTACGGGAAACGTGACCCCGGCGGGGAGCTCGGCCTGCAGGAATCGCAGCGTCGGAGGCGAGTTCTTGATCGGGAACACCGTCCGGGCTGGATTCGGATCACGAAGTCCCTCATTGTCGATCGCACGCACCTCGAAAACGACGTTCGCTACCGACGACCCACGAGGAATGGGCAGAAGGATGAGCGTGTCGTTACGTGTGGTGTTCGTCCATCCCTCGTCAGCCGCTGGCTTCTCATTGTCGGGATAATATCGGAGGTCGAACGAAACAACATATCCATCCGGGTCAGTGCCCGCCCACGATACGTAGACCGTGCTTGAAAGACGGTCATCTTCCGAAATATTGCCCACTAGCGAAGAGTCGCGCACGCTCAGTTCGGTGCGCGGCGGCTGGTTCTCGAACCGATCGCCTGTGATCGATGTGTCGCAGCCCGAGACAACGACCAGAACGATCAGGCACGCTAGAACTGCGAGTGGCAGGATGGACGGTGTGTACTTCACGTGACGTCGAAGTTGATGCGGAGGGCGGAGACCAATGCCTCCGCCCACATCCGCATCGGGTTTACTTGATCAGCACCATCGTGCGCGTAGAGACGTTATCCCCTGCGCTCAGACGGTAAAGGTAAAGTCCGCTGGCCAGTCCCGTGCCGTCGAAGGCGACCGAGTAACTGCCCGCGGCCTGCTGCTCATCGACAAGCGTTGCCACCTTCCGACCCAGCATGTCAAACACGTCGAGCGTTACGGCGCCGCTTTGAGCGATGCTGTAGTCGATCTGCGTGCTGGGATTGAACGGGTTCGGGTAGTTCTGGTCGAGCGAGAACCTGGCAACGAGCCCATCCTCTGCGTCCGTACCGAGGATCTCGCCAACATCGGACAATACGATGGGGATGAGCTTGTACTCGGAGAACGAGAAGTGCATCGCTCCCTGCAGGAACGACACCTCATCTCCCTCCTCGAATGTGGTCGAGGCGAAGGTTTCGGCAATCGCGTTTGACAGGTCGTCCGCCTTGACCCAGTCGGTACCATCGGCTTTCGTCGAAAACGTCCATTCGCCGAAGCTGGCATCCGGATTGACGATGGTAACGTCGTTAAACCTCACAAGCATCCCTACATGCGGCTCAGTGGTTTCCTGATCCTGCAGCAGATTCGTCGTCAGCACTTTGTGAGGGTACGGCTCGGTCTCATCCGAGAGAAGGTCATAGTCCAGGATTCGGATGTAGACAACACCGAACTCGTCCTCGACCTCTGCCTCGGTGACCCGAATCTCATCTCCGAGATTCAGTGCGGAGGTAAGGGCTTCCGTCGAACGCACCCAGACGCCGCTCCACAGGCCGAGACCTTCATCATCCTGTAGCGTGATCAGGCCCGAGGCACCGGGGTCGGTCTGCACACGGGCGACGATGTCCGTTTCGAGGCTCATGCCATAGAACGGACTGCGTGCGCGCGTTCCGGTTGGCGTTTCTCGCAGGTGCCGAATCTCGGTGATTCCTTCGTAAAGCACCCGAAGCGTTGGCTTACTCGGCGCATCGAAATCGTTACCGGTGCGGTCGACCAACTGAGCGGTCATGGTGACGAAGGCCTCATCCGGCTGAACCGGTATAGCACCGGAGAAGGTGGAGTCGGTTTCAACCGAGAGTGTCACCTGCTGCGCGCCACCACCTGCCGTCGACTCATAGGTCACTATAACACTGTTAATGTCGCTTTCATCACCGTCAAACCCGATTCTGACATCAATTTCCTCTTCGCCGTAGACGCGGTCGAAGGGCATAAAGTCGAAGTTCGTAACCAGCGGCTCAGCCGTTACAACCAGGTCGTCGTCCGTCATCGGGGCAATCCGAAGGATGGCGCTCGGCGGCGTCGCGACATCCATACCCGGCCCGGCAAAGGTACCGCGGATGAATACGAAACCCTGGATATTCACGGTTGCGCCTGCAGGGGGCGCGATGAATGGATCATCTGCGGCCCGCTTGTTGAAACGGTCGGGATAGACAGCCCGGTCATTTCTGTACCGAATCGACACGTCGTCGGAGAGTATGACGGTTTCGGCTCCATCCGACGTGATTGCATAGTTCGGACGATCGTCGGCGCGGTTTGGCGAACGCCATACGGTGGCTCCTTCAAGTCGTACGAACTGATTGTTATAATGATTCAGGTTTTCCCAGTTGATCTGGACGCTCTGAGGCCCGAGGTTCGTCATCAAATCGGACGTGGTGACCGGCATCGGATCGATAATATCTTCCGGCCATCCAAAATCGTCGATGTTGCCCTCGTACTCGATGGCGCCCTCAGGGTTAATCTGAATCGTCCCGCTGAAATACGTGAGCGTACCGGTCACGGTGATGACGTCTCCTACAACGAGATCACCCGAACCACCGGCCTCATCCCAGGCGCCGTCGACGATCTGGATATCCATCCCTTCAACACCCTCATGCACGGCGGTTGTGTCGCGGACGAAGTAATGCACGCGGCCGACCCGGCCATTGGTGAACGACGCCAATCCGGAGTCATATACGTCGGTCAAGACGATACCGGTGAACCGTACGGTTTTGTTAACCCATTCCGACTCTGTCAGGCTGTAAACCTCGTCGCTGGAAAGGTCTGCACCGCGCTGCATCAGCGTCGTAATGTTCTCCTGGGGAATTTCCTTGATCTCGCGGATAGTGAGCGTCGGGATTTCCTGAGCCGCCGCCGGCAGCACCAGAAGCATCACTACGATCCATCCGAGTATGGTAGCACGTAATCGCATGTCATGTTGGGGTTAATGGACTAGAGTAGTCGCTATTTAATCAAAACGAACTTGCCCGTCTGGACGTCGCCCGTATCGAGGTTTTCAACGGAGTAAAAGTAGAGTCCGGAGGAAAGATCGAGTCCGCTCTCGGAGAGCAGATCCCACGAGTGTTCTCCGCCGGGCAGCTGCCGGTTCTCGCCGCTAAAATCGTCGTACCAGCGGATGTCGCCGAGATCGTTGACCACATGTCGAGCCGTTTCG
>CBFGXY010000074.1:0-7932 GCA_965652945.1 uncultured bacterium | reverse complement strand
GTCGTCGTCGCACTACCCTTCATGTCGGAGCGTCGAGATCCGATTGCCGACCTCTCGATAACCCTCACGGGAGTTCTGTACCCGGCCCTGATGCTTGCTTCCGCGACGGCCCTGCGCCAGGGGACGTGGATCGATCTCGGACAGAGCGACACACTGTGGCTCCTTGCCTCGGTGCTCATCATGGTCTGGACCTCCGACACGTTCGCCTATTTCGTCGGCCGAAGCATTGGCAAGCATCCACTGGCACCAAAGGTGTCGCCAAAAAAGACGTGGGAAGGCACGATCGGTGGTGCTGCCGGTGCACTCATCGCAGGCGCCATCCTCAAAACCGTTGTGTTGGGGATGATCACCTGGATCGACATCTTGATCCTGGCCTTAATATGCGGAGGCCTGGGCCAGATCGGCGACCTGGCGCAAAGCCGCCTTAAGAGAGCCGCCGGCGTTAAAGATTCGGGCACCATCCTACCCGGACATGGTGGAATGTTCGATCGCCTCGACTCCATCATCGTTGCCATGCCGGTAGCCTGGTTGTTCCTGATACTGCGCAGCCTGGTTTGAATGGCGCACCGTCGGAACGACGGCTTTTGCCTTCGGTATACCAGGCAGCGACAATCCGTAGTTTAAGCACCCCGATAGGATGGCATTATTCGGAACCGGCCGTCGCGCGAAGCCGAGGCAATTTCAGTACGAACCGCGGTTCTACAACCCGGCTGAAGGAGAAAGCCTGCGACGACGTCTGCGTATAAGAACCAAAAGCCACGTCAAGAGAAGTAGTCCGCGGAGGTTGATCTATCTCGGGCTGCTGCTGGTGATCATACTCTATCTCTTTATGCAAGCGGGCTGAATCCCAGATGTCCCTCATTACAAGCTTTAGCGCTCGTGGCTGAAACAGGTACGGAGATTCGAGGCATCATCAACGTGATGCCTGAAACCCTTGCGAACAAGATCGCCGCAGGAGAAGTGGTGCAGAGACCGGCCTCCGTCGTCAAGGAACTGGTAGAAAATGCGATCGATGCCGGGGCCACGCAGATCGACGTAATCATTAAGGCGGCAGGCAGCGAGCTCATCCAGGTTGTCGATAATGGCTCGGGGATGAGCGCTGAGGACGCGGTGACCAGTTTCAAGCGTCACGCGACCAGCAAAATCCGGAGTGTCGAAGACCTCGAGCGTATCGCGACGTTCGGCTTCCGAGGGGAGGCCCTCGCCTCGATCGCTTCGGTGGCGCGCACCGAGCTGCGAACGAAACGGCACGAAGACGAGGCGGGAACGCGCGTGAGAATCGACGGTGGAGTACTGGACACCATCGAGCCGTGTGCAACGGCCAACGGCACGTCCATTTCCGTTCGGAATTTATTCTACAACGTCCCGGCTCGCCGCAATTTCCTCAAAACACCGGCGACCGAACTGAAACATCTCACTGAGATCTTTCAGGTCCTGGCGCTGGCGAATCCATCGATCGGCTTTCGACTCATCCACGACCAGTCCGAGATCCATTCCGTTCCACCCATCAAAGACGAATCCTGGTCGCGAGCGCTCTTTCGACGCGTCGCCGCACTGATGGGGGTAGAGTATGGTCAGCGCGCGTACGTAGTAGAGGAAACGACAAGCTACCTTACCCTTCGGGGCATACTCGGGCACTCGGACTTCACACGAAGGACGAGGGGCGAGCAGTATCTGTTCGTAAATGGGCGCTATGTCAAAAGCCGATACCTCGACCACGCGGTCTTCAGCGGCTACGATGTGCTGCTTTCAGACGGATCCTACCCGTTCTACGCCTTGTTTCTGACCGTCGACCCTCGGCACATCGACGTCAACGTCCATCCCACGAAAGCGGAAATAAAGTTCGATGACGAGCGCGGAGTCTATTCGTTCGTCAAATCCGTTGTCCGCCGGACTCTGGGGCGAGAAAATCTTACCCCCGAAATAGATACAAGTAGTGGGGCGCTTGGCGGCGCGGTTCGACCGGCTTCGTTTCAGGCACCGCCGTCCACCGGTTCATCGGGTGATGGATTTAGAGGTGCAGGGACTGGCTACGGACCGGCGCGTGGGGCCCAGTCGCTACCGCCGGGCGTCGATGCAGGCGAGCTCTCTTCGAGGTTCTACGGGCCGCTGCCTGGTGGCCGGCAGGAACCTGTCGATGACGATGAGGGCACGCCCGAAAACGACTCACAGGATTCGCTGCTATTGTGGCAGGTCCATGAGAAATACATCCTGACACAAACACGGTCGGGTTTGATGGTGCTCGATCAGAATGCGGCACACGAGCGCATCCTTTATGAACGGGCCCTGGAGTCGATGTCAAGCGGCCTCGGCCTGTCTCAGCAATTACTCTTCCCGCATACAATCGAACTTTCGGCTCCGGATCACGAGCTTCTCAAAGAACTGCTGCCGGACTTGAACTCTCTCGGGTTCGATATCGAACTCTTCTCCGGCCGGTCTATCGTGATCCGCGGCGTGCCCGCCGATATCCAATCGGGCGACGAGCGTACGCTGCTACGGGAGATCGTCGACCAATACAAATCCTACCGGCAGACCCTGCAGCTCAAAGGTCGCGACAACCTCGCGAAAAGTATCGCGCGGAAAAGCGCGATACGGGGAGGCCGGCGCCTGTCGGTCAATGAAATGAGGGCACTGTTCGATCAGCTTTTCGATTGCGAAATGCCGTATGCGTGTCCCTTCGGACGCCCGACACTCATTCGAATCCCGATCGAAGAGCTCGACAAAAGGTTTGGACGGTGAGCCCGAAGCCCGTCTCACTCCTCCATGAGGTCCGGACGTTCATACGCACGCATCACTTAATGGATGAGGGCGCGAACGTGGTTGTGGGGGTGAGCGGAGGTGCAGATTCGATTGCGCTGCTGCATATTCTGACTGAACTTGGATACGCAGCGATCGCGGTTCACGTCAATTACGGTCTGCGCGGACGGGAATCGGATCAGGATGAGAACTTTGTGCGTCGATTTTGTGCCCGTTTTGATGTTCCGCTGCTGGTTCACCGAATTGATCTCAAAAGGGATGAGCCCGAGGAGTCGGTGCAGGTCGCGGCTCGGAGAATCCGCTACGACCAGTTCCTTCGAGCCGCACGCACGCACGACGCCGACATCGTTGCCGTTGCCCATCATGCCGATGACCAGGCGGAGACCCTGCTTCTCAACTTGTTTCGCGGGACGGGACCCGAAGGTCTCGCAGGTATGCCGGTCCGGCGCGAGCTGCGAGACGGAATATCGCTGGTTCGGCCGATGTTGGAAGCGCGGCGGAGCCAAATCGAATCCTATCTGATCGATTCAGACCTCGAATGGCGGGAGGATTTATCTAATCGGGAGGTAGTCTATCGCCGGGGATTCATTCGAAACCGGTTGCTGCCGCTCGTCAAGCAAGAGTACGGGAGCCACGTTGTCGATCGCATCGTTCAGACGGCAAAATTGATGCGGGGGTACGTGGAGTCGTCGCTCCGACCGGATCTCGAAATCAGGTTCGAACGGTGTCGGGGAATGGAGGATAGGACGCTCGATGCGTCCGCGCTCCGCAATGAGCCGCCCGTGTGGAGGCAACGGATATTGCTCGAAGGATTGGACAGGTGGTTGCCCAATGCACCGAGATCGCATGCAACAGCGGATCGACTTGCAGGCCTGCTGTCCTCGCAGCCCGGAAGCAGGATCATAACAGGCAGCGGTACGGTGTGGAGGGAACACGACAAAATCCGATTCACGGCCGATACACACTGCGAGCTCGAGCGCCGCACTCTCGTTCCGGGCACTCGCCTCTCTTTTGCGCATGGAGCATTTCTCCTCGAGGAGGTTGATCGTGGATCGATACATTTCGATCGTGATGATCGGTTCACCGAGTTTATTGACCTCGATGCGCTTGAGCCACCCGTCGAAGTAAGGCTGTGGAAGGACGGGGATCGGCTGCGTCCGCTTGGTCTGGGAGGCTCGCGCCTGGTCAGTGATATCCTTACGGACGCCAGGGTACCTTCGAGCCGGCGTCGAGACATCCCGGTCGTTACCGATGCAAACGGAATCATCTGGCTCGTGGGTCATCGAATCGACGAACGCGTTTCGATCACCGACGGCACAACGCGCGTGGCGTGTATATCGTTCGATTCGCCTGCTAAATAAGGATATCGTGCCGAGGGCTTCCAAAGTGACCGCCCTTCTTGTATTTTCGCCGATCCCGTATCGATTCTTTCATGCCGATGTCTGAGCGAACCGACACATCCACCTCGACCTACATCCACTGTCGCGGTGAGCGTTTCCGCATTTACCTCGACTCCGATGAAATAGCGCGCAGAGTCGCCGAGCTTGGACGTGCCATCTCGAATGATTACGAAGGCCGCAGACCAATCCTGATCGGAGTGCTGAACGGGGCCTTCATTTTCATCTCCGACCTGATGCGCGCCATCGATATCGAGTGTGAGGTCGACTTTCTGAAGCTTTCCTCCTACGGAGCCGAGAAGGTGTCGAGTGGCAAAGTGACGGAGCTTAAAAAGATCGACGCCGGGCTTCAGGGACGTGATGTGCTGATCGTGGAAGACATCGTGGATACGGGACAGTCCATGAAGTATATGGTGAACCGAATCTCGGAGATGAATCCGGCCTCACTGGCGACGGTCACACTGCTTCACAAGCCCGATGCCGCCGAGGTAGCCGTGGAACTCGACTACGTCGGGTTCGAGATCCCCAATCTGTTCGTCCTGGGATACGGTCTCGATTACGGTCAACTTGGTCGGAACCTGCCGCATCTGTACATTCTAGATAAGGAATGAACGGAGGTGGGAGGGCCCTCTCCCGCACCTCACACCTTATCGACGGATCTCTGCGAGCCATGGCCTCCTCTCCGATGTACTACTCGGAATATCTGGGACTGCCGCGCCTACTGTCTGCGCAGCATCTCGAAAGCGAGCGGCAAGGAGAGCCTGCGCATGATGAGATGCTCTTCATCATCGTTCACCAGGCCTATGAGCTCTGGTTCAAGCAGATCCTGTGGGAGCTCGATGCTGTGCGCGACGTCTTCTCGCAGCCGGAGATTCCCGAGCGCCGGCTCGGCGCAGCCACCCTGCACCTCGAGCGAATCGCATCCATCCAGCGGCTGCTGATCGATCAGATCGGGATCGTCGAGACGATGACGCCACTCGACTTTCTGGATTTCCGAGATTTTCTGATCCCTGCCTCTGGATTTCAGAGCGTACAATTTCGCCTCATCGAGAACCGGCTTGGGATGAAGCGGGAGGCGAGACTTCGGTACGAGAATGATCCATATGTGGCGCGCTTCCGTCCGGAAGACCGGGAGAAGGTCATCGCATCAGAGAACGAGGATTCATTGTTCGACCTGGTGGAGCGCTGGTTAGAACGAACGCCTTTCCTGCACGTGGACGATTTTGATTTCTGGCGTGAGTACCGAGCGGCCGTTAATACGATGCTCGGCCAGGAGAAGCGCCTTATCGAGGCCAATGAAGTGCTCACCGACGGCGAGATACAATCGCAGATCGATCGACTCGATCAGACACGTGACCATTTTGAGGCGCTCTTCGATGAAGACAAACACCGGGAGTTGGTCGATGCCGGACAGAGGAGGATGTCGTTGCGCGCGCTGCAAGCGGCTCTGCTCATTCAGGTTTACCGCGACGAGCCCATCCTTCACCAGCCGTTCAGGCTCCTTCAGACGCTCGTAGACATAGACGAGAACCTCACGACGTGGCGCCAAAGACACGCATTGATGGTCCTGCGCATGATCGGATCGAAAGTTGGCACAGGCGGATCATCCGGCCACGAATATCTGCGCATGACGGCGACGGAGCATCGGATATTCGGGGACCTCTTCAACCTCGCCACTTTTTTCATCCGACGATCTCATCTCCCGGAGCTTCCCGCACGTGTGCGTCGCTCAATGGACTTCCGATTCTCGTCAGACCAGTGACGACAACGTAGTGGCCGCATCAACCTCCTTCGGAAGGCATACGTAGGGCTTCTCCACGAAGTGAGTCAGTGCGCTGATTGTGGCAATGTCGGCCATTTCGGAAAGCTCGCGCACCCGACCCTCGCGGTCGATGATGAGAATACTTTCCTCGAGGCGTTCATATGCCGAGTGACTCGTATTGGATACTCCTCCATAGTATTCGGCCGCCTCATGGGCATCGTCAAACCCTTGTTCTTGAAGCCACTCGACGACGGATTGACGCATCACTGTGATCTGATCAGATGTGGGTATCTCGCGAAGGAAAGTCACACGGAAGAAATCTCTATCCACGAATCGGCGAGATAGATCGGCCAGAAGTCGGTCTTGGCCCTGACTCCACTGTTTGATGCTGTAGACCACGTCTGTGTCGTCGACCCGGCAGAAGGCGCGCCGAACCTCGGGCCGCTCAATAGAGTCTCGATCCAGCTTCTTGCGGAGAAAGTATAGCAGGTCCGGAGATGCTCGACGCTCGACATCCCGATCACCGGCCGTCAGCCGACTTCGCACGCGTGAGAAGATCGACCGCAGGAGGTGGTCGGCCGCGAGGACCGTCTTGTGCAGGTAGACCTGCCAGTACATCAGTCGGCGGGAAATCAGGTAATTCTCCACCGCGTAGACACCCTTTGCCTCGACTACGACCTGTGAGTCGGCGCCTCCCTGAAGCGGATGGATCCTGAGGGTCTTGAGAATTCGCTCAACTCCGACCTCGCCCTCTACGACGCCCGTATAAAAGGAGTCGCGCCGCAGGTAATCCAGTCGGTCCATGTCGAGCTGACTCGAAACGAGCTGATGAAAAAACGGGCGATGATAGGTGCCGTCGAATATCTCGAGTGCCAGTTCCAGTGCTCCATCGAACCGATCATTTAGATCGATCAAAAGTGCACGACTCATGTCTTCGTGCTGGAACCCGTCGAAAAATTCGTGCTCCAGTGTGTGTGAGAAGGGTCCGTGCCCGACGTCATGCAGCAATGCAGCTACCAGCGCTCCGGTGTACTCCTCCGTTGAAATTGGTGTGCCCTTTTCCGACAGATTGGAAAGCGTATCTTGCATGAGCGCCATCGCGCCGATGGCATGACCGAATCGGGTATGTTCGGCGCCGGGGAAGACAAGGTGGCCAAGACCCAGCTGACGAATACGTCGCAGTCGCTGCAGCTCGGGAGTCTGAACGAGGTCGAGGATAAGTTTTTTGGGGACCGATATGAACCCGTGAACGGGATCGGAGAATATCTTAAATCTGCTTTCCAATCGATTGGCCGGATGGTGCTACGGATCCAAACACGACCACAAGATACATTGAAAGCAGGTCTCAGGGAGATTCCCGTATGCGTGGAAGTGCCGCAGTCGTATCGGAACGCCGCTCGATATGCTTTGCGGATGCTGCTGCTGCCTCTTGGACTGGTACCGGCTTGGCGGTCATGGGACGAGATCGAGAATCGGGGCGGCGCTGTTTATTATGGCGACCGTCCACCTACGGATGACCTTCTGGTTCGTATCCCGTTTGCGTCATCTGCGTCTGAATTCTTCGCGGCTCGACCCTACGAACTTCCAGCGCACGACGATCATTACCTCTTCCGCACTGCAGCCAGTGAGCCGGACCTCGTTGCATGCGCCTTTTTCTGGCTCTCGGGCTGGCAGGAATATGCGATCCAGGCGCGCGACGAACATGGGCGATTTACGTACTCAGGATCGATGCAGGAGCGCTTCGGAACGGCGACGATTCCTTACGTAGATCGCTATCGACATGAACTCGAGTTGGTGCTGATCGATAAAGGAATACCAGTTCAGAGAACCCTCTGGAACGGACGCAGCTGGGCGCTGGCACCGACGCACGATGTTGACTATATCCGCAAGTGGCATGCGGGAAGCATCGCGCGTTCAATCCTCAACTCGGTCGTGCACCCGGTGGGCGCCTCTGAAATGTTGAGAGGAGTGCGAGATGATCCCTTTACTTCATCACTCTGGACACTGCTCGAAGAC
>CBFGXY010000073.1:0-7941 GCA_965652945.1 uncultured bacterium | reverse complement strand
GCCGTCCGGCGAATCCTGTCTGAACATGGTATCGGGCTCGATGCGGTGCGTCCGACTGATCACGGTGAGATCAGCAACAGGTATTCATTTACGTCGGCGAGAGCGGCGCATTCTCGTTCCCCCATCGCCGGGGAGCGCCCTGAGACGCTGGATAGATCACAGTATCTATCTGATGCCGAGGATGTGGTGCTTGAAATGGCCTCCACCGTTCATGATTTACTACTGAGGTACGCAGGAACGGTGACGCTTCCGCCCTCGGAAACTGTCGTTCGGGTGTCCCCATGAAATTTGCCGCACTTTCTGATTTGCTAACGCGCGACCTCGACCGGTCGCTGCATTATGCGCTGCTCTGGGGCCTCGACTCGATCGAACTTCGCATGATCGGCAGTGGGCGCGTTCCTGATGTGAATGAAGACAAGCTTCGGAGGCGCCTTCTCGAAACCGAACTGGATGCCGCCGCGATCGTGCCGGGGATATTCGAAGGTGGGGTCACCGATCTGGCTGCATGGATGAACGAGATCGTCGAACTGCCGGATACGATCTCCTTCTGCACGCGTATCAATTGCCCGACGATCGTCGTGTCAGCTTTCCATGATGCAGACGACGCCGGTGATCCAGCGCGCGCGGTGGAGCCGATAAGGAAATTAAGTGATGCGGTTCGGAAAGCTGGTTTGCAGATTGCCGTGGTCAACGAACCGGATTCTCTTGCGCCGACGGCTGGAAAGTTGACGGAGTTGATCGATGCAGTGGACCGGCCAAACGTGGGGGCGGCATGGAGTCCGGCCACGAGCTTCAAAGCCGGTGAGAATGTTGAGGTAGCGGCGCTTCGTATTCGCGATCGCCTGATGATCGTGCGCTGCTCGGATGTTCGGAAGACCGGAGCGGGCGCATGGCATCAAACTCCGTTTGGTGAAGGTGAGGTTGAATGGAAGCGGATACTGGGAATCCTTGGCGAGGGCTTCGACGGCGTATTTAGCTTTGAGGCGTATGCCGAGCCCGCTGCGAAGCAAGGACTCCGAGACGCCACCTGGCTGATTCGAACGTGGCGAGAGGCTGCCCGACGGTAAGGCGGGATACTCTATCGCGATCGCCGCTTCGTCAGAAGACGAATCCCGCCGTGAGCGTGAGCATTCGGTGACGCTCGTTACCACGCGTATCATACACCGGTGCGAGCCCCAGTGAACCTCGAAGATCCACGATTACATCGTAGAACCTGGTCGGAAACTCCATGCCAAGCCCAGCCGCAACTCCATAATCGATGAGTTTCACGTCTCTGGCTTCTCTGGTAGTGGTGAGGTCCGTGGCGGCATTGGTAAACTGATTCCGCGCATCCACTCGCAATCCACCGTACGGACCGGCATATATCATGGGTTGGAGACCCGAGCCAAGCTTCGTTCCAATCAGAACCGGCACATCGACATAGGTGATGTCCGTTCGAAGGCGCGAGTAGTTGTTTGTCGTGCCGGGGATCGTAGGGAAGGGCTCCCGCTGCGGATTCGAGGTCCCGCGCGTGGCTACCTGCGCTTCCGTTTGCAGGAAGATCGCCCCCATGCCCATTCGCAGTAAGAGTGCGCCGGTCAGATTGACCAGCGGGTCGAAATCTCCTTCTCCCGAAAGCGTGCTGCCTGAAAGCCCGGCCCGAAGTGCGATCGTACGATCCTGGGCACGGACCGCTTTCGATCCCCAGATACCTCCTGCGGCAACGAGAAACAGAACCCCGATGCAGAAAACGATAGTCTTCGAACGAAAGTGCGACACGGGCATATAGAAGCGACTTAATTTACAGGCTGCGATTTACATACGGAATCTGGGCGTGCCGTACCGATCCTACATGAAACCTCATCGACAAACGGTTGTGTCGATCGTCCATCCATTATCCAGACGATAGCGCAGTATGTCTGATCCCTCAACGAACCATAGGTCTGCGGCTGGACGTGCTCCTGAGGTAACGGTTCTCACGCGTCTGCATTATCTGTGGTTTGCGTTCTGGGGATTGATTTTGACGGTTCCTGCCGCCATCGCACAGATTATCGGGCACAAGTTCAGTCCAACCGCCCGAAATTTCAAACGCTGGGCCGGCCTATGGAGCCGATCGATTCTGCTTTTTGGCGGATATCGTGTACGCGTGATCGAAGACGTCAAACTTGACGAGGATGCGCCCTACGTTTTCATTTCCAACCACCAGAATCTACTCGACATTCTCGCATTAGCGGGATATCTGCCGTATCCGTTCGGATTTGTAGCCAAGCAGGAGCTCTCGTCCGTTCCCGTTCTCGGTCTGGCGATTCGCAACTCAGCCTCAGTTTTTCTGGATCGAAGCGACCCGCGGATGGCCGTTCAGAGTTTGCAGAAAGCAGGCGAGCGTATCCGAAACGGCATGTCCGTCTTACTTTTCCCGGAAGGAACACGATCCTACGGGCCGGCACTTCAACCGTTCAAGAAAGGCGCCTTCACGCTCGCTATCGAAGCCGGCGTTCCGATCGTGCCCGTGGTGATGGTCGACGGGTATCGTCTGATGCACGAAAAGCGTTGGGCGTCTCGGCCGGGCTCGATCACCATCCGCGTGCTGGAGCCAATACGCATCGCTGGAATGACGCGCAAGCAGATGCCTGAACTCATCCGTCGACTCGAGGAGACCATGGATGAGCCGCTGAGACAACATCGCGACCAAATCGTATCTTCCCCTATCACATCCCACAAGTGACATCACATGGCAGTTTCTATCGATGAGGTGCGGCACATCGCCCGCCTGGCGCGTCTCGAGTTTGATGCTGAGGAAGAACGGCGGCTCGCCCTGGAAATGAGCGCGATTCTGAAATACATGGACGTATTGAATGAGCTCGATACGTCGGACGTGGAGCCGATGACGCATGTACTGGATCTCTCGAACGTCACTCGTCCGGATGTCGCGCGGCAGCGGATCACCCGAGAACAGGCCCTGAAGAATGCGCCCGATACCGACGGCGAGTTCTTCCGCGTGCCTAAGGTGATCGAATAGGGATCGAGATCCTCCACCCTTTGAGTAGAAATTTCATGGCAGCCAGGCGAGGATCGCGCCGGAGTTCATCCGCCCGCAATTCCCGAAAGCAACAGATCAAGGTCCGAGAGTCCTTCTGGACCCGATGGCCGATACGAAGGAAGCATGGGATTTGTATCGGGATACTATTCGCTGCCGCCATCATTTTCTATGCACCCTACCATCTGGATGGACTGTCTTTCATCGGACATGATGTGATCCAGTGGAGGGCGGGTGCAGAGTCTATCATCGAAGCCCGTGAACGCTTCGATGAAGAACCACTCTGGGCGACGAATATGTTCGGGGGGATGCCGGCCTATGTGATATCGCACGCCCGGCAGTTTCCCCACCTCGACGACATCGTTCTGGGAGCGCTCGAGTTCATCTATCCGGTGGCAGAATACTGGCTGATGTTTCTGGGCGCGTACGTTCTTTTCATACTTCTCGGATTCCGACCCCTATCTGCCGTTGTCGGTGCGATCATCATCGGGTTCACCACGTACATCCCGATCATCGTTGCGGCCGGTCATCACACCAAGTTCGTTGCCTACGCCATCATCCCGTGGGTGATGGTCGGCTATACCCTGATCACACGGCATCCGCGATGGCGATGGCTGGGCGTTGGGGTATTTCTAATCGCACTTTCCCTGCACCTCAAGCAGAGCCATCCGCAGGTTACCTATTATTTCTTCTATCTGATGCTGGCGTGGTGGCTTCTCGATGCGGTGCGCGCCGTCAGATCTGGAAAAGGCCGTTTTGCGGCCCAGTCGACGGGACTGCTGGTGGCTGCAGGACTCGTAGCGGTGCTGGCCGTCATCCAGCCGTACTGGGCAATGCTGGAGTATTCGCCGCACAGCATCCGGGGAAGCTCCGATGTGGAAACCGCCACCGGGCTGGACATCGATTATGCATTCGTCTGGTCACAGGGCTGGGGGGAATTACTGACGCTGGCAATCCCAGACCTTTACGGGGGATCGGATGCGTACTGGGGTCCAAAGCCGATGACGGGCGGCCCGCACTACTTCGGCGCGATAAGCCTGTTGTTACTGCTCATCGGACTTTTTCGTGGACGTCATGAACTCAAATGGTTGTTCTTTGGCGTGGGCGTCCTGACGCTTTTGTTCTCGCTCGGCAAGCATTTCCCGCTGCTGAATGAGACCATGTTCGCGATCGTACCGGGTTTCGACAAATTCAGAACTCCGGAGATGTGGCTCATCGTTACCGTGTTCGGTTTTACGCTCGTAGCTCTGACCGGCATCGAGTGGTTGGCGGACAGGCTGGCCGATATTAGTTCAAAGGATCTCCTCAAGGAGCTCTACCTGCCTCTGGGCCTGGGAGTGGGATTCGCACTTCTCATGGTCGTGGCCACGCCGACCTTTTTCTCTTTTCAGAAGCCCGGCGAGGTGGAGCAGATTGCACGTCAGATCGCCCGGCAGGCGCAAGCCTCGCCCTCGGATCAACGAGTGGTGCAGGCGGCTGAGCAGTATGTCCGCGAGGAACTGGTACCCGAGCGCCTGGACCGAGCCTCGGAGGACAGTGTCAGAATGCTGATCTTCGTCGGTTTGGCTGCAGGACTGATCGTTCTCGGAGTTCTGGGCAAGATCTCGTTTCCGCTTGCCGTAATGGGATTGATCCTGCTAACGGCTGGAGACATGATGACCGTCGGTTCCAGATACATCAATAAGCAGGGCCTGGTGCCTAGAGGCGTCGAACCTGTTGAGGTCATCGAGTCGTATCGGCGCCCGCTCGATACATTTCTCGAGGATGCGGTCGCGGCGGAAGAAGGATGGTCGTGGCGCGTGTTTCCCATGCTGGATAATCCCTTTAATAATGCTATTCCGGCCTACTTCTATCCATCAATTGGTGGATATACAGGTGCAAAGATCGGACGGTATCAGGATGTGATCGATCACGCGCTGTTCACGGGCGATCTTGGCCTTAATCTCGGATTGCTGAGGATGTTGAATGTCAGATATGTCACCCATGGTGCTGAGCTGCCATTACCAGGCTTCCGAGTCGCCCATCGCGGCGAGGGTGGCGTCGTGAACGAGATCACTAACGCACTGCCGAAGGCGTTCTTTGTTGACAGTGTCGCTACCGTCTCATCGCCGAGAGAGGCGTTGACGTTCGTATCAAACGGTTTCGATCCCTCTGCAGTTGCTGTCGTAGAATCAGACCATCCGCCCGCGACTGCGGGTTCTTCCGGAGGCGGCGTCCGTGTGACCACGTACCGCCCCAGACTCATCGAACTGGAAACGAATGGGAGCGGGTTTCTCGTTCTAAGCGAGATCTACTACGAACCGGGATGGCGCGCCCTGGTCGACGGCACCGAGGTCCCCATTCACAAGACGAATTACATCCTTCGAGGCATTGAGGTGCCTGAGGGCAGCAGTCGGATCCGGTTCGAGTTTAATCCGACATCCTATACGGTTGGGAAACCCATATCCACAGGCGCAAACATTGTAATGTGGCTGCTTGTGATTGGCGCCGTCGTTCAAACTGTACGATCGGAAAGGCGAGTCGGGAATGATGAGGATGCACAGGATGAATCCACGGACGATTAATTCGAACCGCGCGACACTCAGCGTGAGGGATGGATCCGTTCCAGCAGGATCGCCTTCAATTCCTTGAGCCAGCGATCGGGGGGCACCCGGGTCAGCGTCTTTGCGAAGGACATTCTCCGGCCGGCCTTCCTTCTGATCGTGTACAACTGATACCGTCGCTGCTTTCTGTTCATCCGATGGCGATGTTTCCAGTAAAACTGCAGGTAACCGCTGATCTGAGTGTGTGACGTGGTGATCCGATCCGCATGCGCCATGTGTATGATCTGAAGCGGCTCTTTGATGTTTCGAATGGGGCCGTAGCGCGCCGCCAGCCGCACCCACAGGTCGTAGTCCTGCGCGGACGGCAGCGACTCGTCGAAACAACCTACCTCTAAGAGTCTTTCCCGGGCGACGAGGACCTGGTTGCCCACGTGATTTGTGTACAAGAGGTCGCCCAGTGTGATCAGACCTCGCTTCCTCCATCGCCTCCGCCGATTCCCATCATCGATTAATACATCCGTCGTGATGCAGGAATAATTGGAATCATAGGCAGAGACCATCTTCGCGATGCGAGTCGGCAGCCATTCGTCATCGTCATCCAGGCCGGCAACGAAGTCGCCCTGCGCTTCGCGTATGCCTCGATTGCGGGCGGCAGGTGCGCCGGATGGCAGGTCGTTGCGTAGTATTCGAATCCGATTGTCGGTTGCGGCAAGCTCCGCCAGGACGGACGGAGTCTCATCCGACGATCCATCATCGACCACGATAATCTCGAGCCGTTCGTAGGTTTGATCCAGAACCGACTGCACCGCCCGAGGAAGAATCGAGGCCCGGTTGTGCGTCGGTATGACGACCGATACCAGCGGGTCGGTATCCTGCATTTCAAATGCCGAGGCAATTGTTGTCACGATACAGGATCGCCGTTTCACACATCATGAACTCGATGGGTGAAAAGCCGCGGAACTCGATCATCCGGAACCCCCGCTCTTTGAAATACGCCAGTCCTTCCCGATAACGATCGCGGTTGCTGTCGTCCCATACGACGACACCCGACGGTGACAGCGCCCGGTATACCGGCTCGGCACACGCATTTCGCTCACGTCCATCTACGATCGCGATGTCGTAGAGTGTGCCTGCTGTGAGGATGCTTTCCGCATACGTGCCGTCGCCCAGCGGGATGTGACGAAGCGTGACGTTCTCAGGCATACGTGACCGCACGCTCTCGTACCACGCCGAATAGTGTTCCACGGCATCGACGCGGCTAACCCTGGCGGCCCACCACAGCGTTCCATTTCCTGAACCGTACTCGTATACGACAGCCTCGGATGGAATCCGGCGACTCAGAAACTGAATTGATCCGTAGGTGAGCCAGGGAAGCGGATTGCCTTCGTTGTCGACCGACTGCTGTTCACGAAATGAACGAAACCAGCCCCAGTCTCGCAGCGGACTCTTCTTTCTGAGCAGCGCGTGCGAATAAAGGGGTGGAAAATATTCAAGGAGTTTGACGGCTGATCGATTGATAATTTCCATAACATGGAGAGCAGCGGCATACCAAGCCGCCTCATTGGCTGCGATACGCCGGGTTCGCAAGAGCAGAAGTACCAGATACCGTGTAAATGGAGTCCACTCCGCAGTTATCGATTGTCATCTGTACCTATAATCGGGCGAGCTATCTGCAAGATACGTTGCGGACGTTGTCCCGGCAGGATACCAATTCCGATGTATACGAAATCATCGTCGTTGATAATAACAGTACCGATGACACGGCGAAGATAGTCGAATCCTTTGTGGGAGAGAATCCCGAGGCGAGGATTCGTTGTGTGTTCGAGCCCGTACAGGGACTTTCTCACGCACGGAACAGGGGAGCGAAAGAAGCCCGGGCCGAATTAGTTGCGTACGTCGACGATGACATCTTCGCAGATCCGTCGTACGTGTCTGCGCTGATCGATTATTTTGCGACTCACCCCGACGTGGACGCCGTTGGAGGTCGAATCGACGTCCATTACGATTCACCTCCTCCCGACTGGGCATCCCGCTACCTGCTTCCTCTTTTTGGAGATCATAATCTGGGTGATTCTCCGCGCCCGTATCCGCCTGATCGCTATCCGCTGGGCGGTAATATGTGTTTCCGGCGCCGTGTACTCCTGCAATCGGGAGGCTTCGATCCGGATCTGGGTCGCAAGGGTGGCGAGCTTCTGGCAAGTGAGGAAAAGGACTTGTTTCACCGGCTCCGCAGAGATGGAGCCGTGATCCACTTCCTTCCGTCGGCGAGGATCAGGCATCGTGTCGATTCGGAGCGTTATACGCATGAATTCGTACGGCGACAGGCAGTCGGCATCGGCAGGAGTGAGCGCCTCCGGGTGAAGAGCCGTGGAGGAGGTGCCG
>CBFGXY010000072.1:0-7992 GCA_965652945.1 uncultured bacterium | reverse complement strand
GGCAGACGCGCTCCCCGAGAGTGTGCCGTTAAGCGACGAGGCAACCATTTCGGTCATCACGGTGCTGCCCGGTACCGAGATTCATGCCCTCTTCGGCCACACCGCGATTCGCGTCTTCGATCCATCAACCGGCCTCGATGCCGTTTATAATTACGGCACCTTCGACTTCAGCGATCCACTCTTCGTGCCGCGATTCATCCATGGGCAGATGGATTACGTTCTCTCCGTGCACGGATTTCGATCGGCCGTAGAGTACTACCGAGACCGGGAACGTAGGCCCGTTATCGTGCAGGAGCTGAATCTCGAGCCGCATGAAGTGCAGGATGTGTACGACCGGCTCAGGATTAACGCCCTGCCCGAGAATCGTGAGTATCGCTACGACTTCTTTTTCGACAATTGCTCGACCCGGCCGCGTGACGTAATCGAAGAGACTCTGGGACGAAAGCTCTCCTATCGAGACGACACCTTCGCGGAGCAGTCATTCCGTGACATGCTTGCTCCATACCTTGCCGGACAGCCGTTCTTGCGAGCGGGTATAAACGTTCTACTGGGCTCCCCGGCCGATCGGATCGCGACGACCAGAGAGACGATGTTCTTGCCGATTGATCTGTTTGAGCGGCTGGAATCCGCGCAGCTTCAGAGAGACGACGGGCCCGTACCCCTGGTCGCCCGCACCGACACGGCAGCCTGGGTGGATGGGTATGAAACCAGACCCACGAGCTTGCCCTGGGCGACGATCCTGACGGTCCTTCTGCTCGTCGGCGGGTGCATGCTTGCCTGGCGAGAAATATTTAATGGGAAGCCCTCCCCGGTAATTTACGACGCCATCGTCTTCACCTTTGTCGGGCTCATCGGGCTGCTGATCATCTACATGTGGTTGATCTCAGAACACACCGTGCTCGGGCCGAACTGGAATCTGCTCTGGGCCTGGCCCACCCACCTGATCGCGGCCTACATGCTGCAGCGCGGTCGCATCAATCGAGTCCTGCGCATTTACCTTGCCGCGAGCGCCGCCGCCTCCGCGGTGGTCGCTCTTCTCTGGTTTATCTGGCCGCAGGCCCTGCCCTTCGCCTTCCTTCCCCTCGTCTTGCACCTCGCGATAAGAAGCCTGGTGTTATGGAAGAGACTGCGTTTGGAGTCATAGGATCGCTTCGCGGAGTCATAGGATGACTTCACGGAGTCATAGGATCACTTCACGGAGTCATAGGATGACTTCACGTAGTCATACGATCACTTCACGGAGTCATACGATCACTACGCGGAGTCATAGGATCGCTTCGCGGAGTCATAGGATGACTTCACGTAGTCATAGGATGACTTCACGGAGTCATAGGATCACTTCACGTAGTCATAGGATCACTTCGCGGAGTCATAGGATCGCTTCGCGGAGTCATACGATTACTTCGCGGAGTCATAGGATCGCTTCGCGGAGTCATAGGATCGCTTCGCGGAGTCATACGATCACTTCGCGGAGTCATAGGATCGCTTTGCGGAGTCATACGATGAGACCCCACTCGTGGGGAGCACGGTCCGTCCCGACGAATTAGCTAATAACGCCACGTTCTCGTCCAACCTCGGTGAACGCCTCTATTGCCCGGTCCAGCTGGTCTCTTGAATGAGCAGCCGAGATCTGTACGCGAATCCGAGCCTGATTCTGCGGTACGACGGGATAGCTGAAGCCGATCACATAGATGCCACGGTCGAGAAGATCCTCGGCCATCGCCTGGGCAAGCTTAGCATCGTACAGCATGATCGGTACGATGGGGTGAACGCTTTCTTTGATATCAAATCCCGCTGCGGTCATTTGCGTTCTGAAGTAGCGAGTATTCTCATCCAGGCGATCGCGCAGGTCCGTGGTGGAGCTCAGCATGTTCAGGACCTGGATACTTGTGTAGACGATGACGGGGGCAAGTGTATTCGAGAAGAGATAGGGCCGAGAGCGCTGTCTCAAGAGATCCACAACTTCCCGGCGGGCGCTGGTAAAGCCCCCAGACGCCCCACCGAGTGCCTTACCCAGTGTGCTGGTGATGATATCGACCCTGCCCATCACGCCGCAGTGTTCGATTGATCCACGGCCGGTCTCACCAAAAAAACCGGTGGCATGACTGTCATCCACCATTACCAGTGCATTGTACCGGTCTGCCAGATCGCAAATCTCCTTCAGCCTGGCGACGTCACCATCCATGCTAAACACACCGTCCGTTACGATGAGCCGGATTCTGGCATGCTGGGTTTCCTTCAGGATACGCTCAAGCTCACTCATATCGCTATGGGCATACCGGTGCCTCTCCGCCTTACAAAGCCGTATCCCGTCGATGATCGATGCGTGGTTGAGCTGATCACTGATGACCGCATCTTCTGACGTGAGCAGCGTCTCGAAGAACCCCGTATTCGCATCGAAGCATGACGAATAAAGGATCGTATCCTCCATCCCTAAAAAGTCGGATATTTTCTCCTCGAGCTCTTTGTGGATATCCTGCGTCCCGCAAATGAATCGTACCGAGGACATCCCAAAACCATACCGTGCGACACCTTCCCTGGCAGCCTCAATGAGTTCGGTATTATTTGATAGACCGAGATAGTTGTTTGCACAGAAGTTCAATACTTCCGTGTCAGGATGCACCTCGATTCGTGCCGCTTGTTGAGATGTAATTACCCGCTCATCTTTATAAAGACCGGCTTCTTTAATCGCATCGAGTTCAGACGAGAATATTTCAAAGGGGTTGATGTCGGACATAACCTTATTTTCGATTGGATCTATGAGATACGTACGGTATGTATTCAGGTACTCTGTTTAAGATTTCTCCGTTTAATATTCGATATCATCTCTTCGACTATTCTTGGCAGGTCGTATTCGTGATTCCAGTTCCAATCGGAACGAGCAACGGAATCATCAATATCTTCAGGCCAACTTTTCGCAATCGCTTGTCTGTGATCGGGTGAATAGTTGATCTCCAGCTTGCCCGTTTGTCGAACAATCTCGTCGGCCAATTCCTGAACGGAAAAGCTCACGGCAGCCAGGTTATAACTGGTCCAGACCGAGAGATTCTCCGGATCAGCGTGCATCAACTCAAGAGCCGCCCGCACGGCATCTTCGATATACATCATTGGAAGGCGTGTGTCGGCACTGACAAAGCACGAATAAGGATGATCTTCTACCGCGGCATGAAAGACTTCAACCGCGTAGTCCGTCGTTCCGCCTCCCGGTCTCGTTTTGTGGCTGATGATTCCCGGATAGCGCAAACTCCTTACGTCGACGTTAAATTTATCGTGATAATATTTGCATAGGAGTTCGCCACTTCTCTTGGTGATGCCATAGATCGTCTGTGGGTCAAAGAACGTCTCCTGAGGTGTTGCGCGGCGAGGAGTGTTTGATCCAAAGACCGCAATTGAACTGGGCCAGAACAGCCGCAGTTGCTTGCTTCGTGCAAGTTGAAGCACGTTCCTGAGGCCTTCAATATTTACACTCCATGCCAGGTCGGGATTTTTTTCACCCATCGCGGAGAGCAGACTCGCCAGGTGAAAGATCGTATCGATTTCATAGGCATCTACGACCTTTTCTAGTGCCTCGCCCTCGCGAACGTCGATCGTCTCGAAAGGTCCATTGTGCTGACTTTCCGATTCCATTCTAAGATCTGATGCCACCACATTATCGACTCCATACTTACCACGTAGCAGAGGAACGATCTCTGATCCAATCTGACCACTTGATCCCGTTACTAATATTCTTTTCATCTGAGACAATGACTTACAGGTCGATCGTCAGTTATGGGCACACCATATATCATGCATAACTGCTATCGAAAACCCTGACAGGACTCTATGTCCGATATCCACTGGCCGCCTTTCCTTTGGAATTCCTCTCACTTGGTGGGCAGACTTACTGGAACTGTGCCGAAGAAGATGAGACGCCGCATCAGGGTTCACCGAGGCCCAGACACGATCGTCGGCCCGGTATATCGAGCGCCGCACACGTCTTCGGTTGCTGGTACAGTATACGACTGAGAGACTCGTCATACGGCAGGGCAAGAGACTGAAATCCCGACGAACGAGTCTACCTTGACGCCGAAGAGATCTCATCATCAAAGATTACTCATCCGATCCGGGATATCGGACAATCACTTCGAGGTTCCGCCTGGTCGTTAACCCGACAGTTGTGAAGACTGTAAGCTCGCAAGCGTGCTGATTTGTCGCACCACTGCGCATCGCTTGCTCACCCCGGTCCGCTGTCGCTGTTTAACCAGGAGTATAAGCACGGCACCAACCGCGCGAAGATGTACCCAGAGCGCCTTTTTCCGTGAAGATCATTCGGAGTGATTAGTATGGCACGCATCGTGAGAAGACGAAGCATGTCACCACCTCCATACAGATATGAATCGCACAGAATTACACGGCCTTCTGGAGACCGCAATTTCTAATGGTCTCGTTCAGGGTGCCAGAATCGTAGGCACCACCATATTTCTGCGCCTGCTCGATGAATGGGTCGACATGAACGAAGTCCTGGCCGAACATTTCCTCCAGGCTGTCCTTTCGATCGATGAGCAGTCGAGGTGGCCTGTCGTTCGGTAGCGCGCAGGTCGAGTTCGTTTGACTAACGCAACTAGGACCTAACCGGCAGGCCGTCCCATCGAGCACGTATAAAAATTGTAGCTAAAGCGCTATGCCGGATACATGGCGCTACCAACGCTGGGGTTGCAGAGGGTGTGAATCACGATCAGGCCAGGATGCACGGGCTGCAGATCCTTCCCTTCAAGCGGCGACCGATCATGTAGTCATCCGATCGGGAGATGACTATATTGACCCGTCATATCCACCATATATCGATTCCGTGCATAACAACGAGTACCTCGAGTTCGGCCTCACGCTCGCCCAGGCGGCGGGTGAGGTAGTGATGGGGCATTTCCGGAATGTTCAGATCGAACGAAAACCTGATGGGAGCGAAGTAACCGCGGCTGACCGCAACGCTGAACGGCGGGTAAGGGAGCTGATCGCGCAGCGTTTTCCCGACCATTCCGTGCTGGGTGAAGAGGAAGGTGGGCCAGACACCTTCGAAGCGGCGAAGGAAACGCCGTACTGCTGGGTAATCGACCCGCTGGACGGTACGGCCGGTTTTACCATGGGGATACCACTGTTCGGAGTGCTGATCGGACTGCTCGAGCACGGACATCCGGTCGCCGGTGTCGTCCACATGCCGGCAATCGACGAAACGGTATTCGCTGCTCGCGGTGCAGGATGCTGGTTCCGATCGAAGGATTCGGCTCCATCGCGCGTGAGGGTATCTGATCCGGTCCGTCTCGAAGAGGCGACGATTACGACCGGGGCGCTTTACAGTACCGACGTAGAGTATACCGATGACCAGCCGCAGTATCGCGTAATAGATTCTCTGTTGCAGGCCGGCAAGTATCGTTTCGTGATCGACTGCTACCAGCATTCGTTGGTGGCGCGCGGCCGGTCGCATGCGGCCATCGATACCGTTATGTCGCCATGGGATACGGCGGCGCTCGTACCCTGCATCGAGGAAGCAGGCGGGGTTGCGACGACCTTGATGGGGGACGAAGACAACGTCGTCTTTGGTGGCAGCCTTCTGACCTCCTGCGATCGCGATCTGCACAACGAGATCCTGGACGTATTGAAGCCGACGACCTGATCTACGCAAACCCTGGGGCCTGTGGCCATCTATAAGTACCAGGACCAGCCGCGCTACTTTGCACAAGTGGCGGGCGGTCTCGAAAAAGCTGGTGCCGAGGAATTAGAGCGGCTCGGTGCGAGAGAGATTGCCCCCGCCTTCAGAGGGCTCTACTTCGATGCCGACCCCGCCACGCTCTATCGCATCAATTATGAATCGCGACTGCTGACCCGCGTCCTTGCGCCGCTGACATCTTTTACATGTCACAATCCGGACTACCTCTACCGCACCCTTCTCGAGGTCAACTGGTCGGACTTCATGAATGTAGATGATACGTTTGCCGTTTTCGCCAACGTATCGAACAGCAAAATCCGGCATTCGAAATATGCGGCACTTCGCGTGAAAGACGCGATCGCTGACTATTTCCGAGAGCGAACCGGTCGTCGACCTGATGTCGACACGATCGACCCGACGGTGTGGTTCAATCTCCATATTGAGAACAACCACGCGACGCTCAGCCTGGATACGTCAGGTGGGTCACTGCATCGCCGAGGATATCGCACGGAATCGACCTCGGCTCCGATGCAGGAAACCGTTGCCGCGGCCATCATTCGCATGACCGAGTGGGACGGTGAGACACCTCTGCACGATCCGATGTGCGGCAGCGGAACCCTTCTGGCCGAGGCCTTGATGCATGTATGCCGCATTCCCGCCGGTTACCTGCGACGTCGGTTTGGCTTCGAGGCCCTGCCCGACTTCGATCGACAGACATGGACGAAGGTAAAGGAAGATGCGGACGCCCGCATTCGGGCACTTCCCGACGGACTGATTTCCGGCAGCGACATCGATCCTGAGGCAGTATCAGCCGCGCGAAGGAATCTTGCGAATCTACCATCTGGCCGAAATGTCCGGGTGAAACAGGCGGACCTGTTCGAACTGGACGGCCTCACCGATACGACAATCGTTATGAATCCGCCGTATGGTCGGCGCATGAGTGATCAGCCAGCTGCAAAGGAGCTGATGACGTCGATTGGCGATTTCCTCAAGCAGCGTTGCACGGGCTCGACGGCTTATATCTATGTAGGCGAGCGAAGCCTGCTCAAAAGCGTCGGCCTGCGTTCGACCTGGAAGCGGCCGCTTATAAGCGGCGCCTTAGACGGCCGACTCGCGAAGTATGAGCTGTATTGAGATGCGGCGTTATCCGCTCGTACTATCTCCATCTACCTCACACCGTGGCGCGTCGGTCGTACGATCAGCTCGGCCCTTCCGGGGAGGTGTGGGATCTGGACCAGAGATCGATCACCCGTGATATAAGAGCGTATAACACGCTCAATACTTCGCCACGAAACGCCTGTAATCTTCCGTTTCGCGAAGACGCTGATGACCAATGCCTGGTCTGTTGCTGTGGCACCGCAGACACAGAATCTCGAAGTTATCAATTACATCATTCCTCTTATTGCGATCTTTATGATGTATCGACAGAAATTGTGGATCCGCCTTCAAATCGACACCACAGCCCTGACAGATGAAATTGTGAAATCTCTTCACTGCACGAAAGAAGGGTGTTCGATCATCCCTATGTCCAGACAGATCGCTTGGCTCGGGCATTATCGCTGAGTCAGCATGCCCAGTAGGAGACGGTGTGCGACTATTCTGGGAACGGCTGATTCCCAGATACGCCCACACGTCAAATTCATCCGCGAACTTCTTAATCCGCCACCGATGACCTAGGCCAGAGCCGCGCTTCACTAACCCCAGGTCGTACAGACATTCGTGACAAGGCGTAAAACTGCGATGGGCACTCCCGAGCACCGTCTCGCGCTTGGTTCCCGGAAATCGGCAGATGGTAACCGCGAACCTCAAATCTAGGGGGAGTTCACGCGCCACCTTGTATCGATTACCAAATGTCTTTTCGCTTTCTATCTGAGCCTCGAATGCACGGCACCGTGTCAGGTGGTATTTGTTGGAAGATGAGGACATGCCCACCTTGCTGGGGTACAGAATGTAGCGAAGTCCATACTGCACAAAACCATGCCTGTCCGCGGTCAACCATTTTCCCAAATCGTCGCCAACATCTATGTGTTCTCCGTCCATCAATTGCACGCGTTGGCGTCTTTGACCACGCGAGGAGACGTCGACCGGCTTAATACGGGATGGCGGTCGTCCCCAGTAAGAACGGATACGTGCGATTAGTTCGGTGAGAACGCTACCCACGACCTGCCCCTCCCCTACGATTATCGGATGTATTCCATGATCTAATCAGGTCAATGACGGACTGGTCGCGCTTCTGCTGAAAACGAATTTCGACTCGCCTCGATCGCTCCTCGTCTTCCGTACCGTCGGCTCGACGCACGGGATGGGACGAT
>CBFGXY010000071.1:0-8015 GCA_965652945.1 uncultured bacterium | reverse complement strand
GGCATTGCCCACGCGGTTGATGGCATCTTCCGAGTCCAGCACGATGACGTTGTGATGCATCGCGTCGCTGGTGGCTGTGTTTTCAAACACGATGCGTACTTCCTGTCCAGCCTGAACCGTGAACTCGGTCGTTTCGTAACGCATTTCGTTACCGACCGGACGAATCGTGACCACCTGCACACCGTCGGTGCTGCCGGCCTGATCCTCGGCCGGTGCCGCCGGCTGATCGGTCTGTTCCGAACCGCCGCATGCCGCCACGCCTATCAGTACGAAAGCGAGCAGCGCCGTTTGAAGCGTTCTCTTTAGCATAAAAGCCTCCTATTGTCTTTTGTGAACGAAAGGACGCGCGTGACTCCGACGAAAGATGTAAATACACGTCCTGGTGATTTCAAAAGCGGGTTGAACTAATTCCAGCCGCTAATATTCGTTGCGTCGCAGGAGTGAATGTCAGTTGAATTGTAACATGGAGCCAATTTGAGTTGCAACACTATATAGATTCAGTTTAAATTAAGAAGATAACAGAGTCTTAAATCCACAAAGCGACATGTCTGACCAGACGCAATATCCTGAACTTGACGTACGGCCCATACCACCCGTTGCCAAGCACAGCACGATTTTCTCTACGTTTGATGCCCTCAAAGAAGGCGAGGCGTTCATTCTGGTGAATGATCACGATCCCGTGCCTTTGAAACATCAGTTCGACTTTACGCGCCCCGGCCAGGTAAACTGGACATACCTGGAGCAGGGTCCGGATGTGTGGAAGGTAGAGATTGCCCGGAAGGCCTGATGCGGTTGCTCTTGAGTACAGCGTGTCTGCCGGAGGCCTCGCCCGAAGAATTGCTCAGGGCGAGGCAGCGGCATGGCATGACCGGATTCGAAATCGACGTAAGCGCGAGCGACCTTCCCGAAGGACTCGAGTCCCTGGATGATATCGTGTGGTACCGGATCCCCGGCGACCCACCCGAGCACGAGTTGATGCGATGGGCGGCCCGCGCGCATGAGGCCTCGGCTGGCGTCATCGTTACGCATGTGCCGCCCGTTCCGCTGGGCGTTCCCACCGCAATGACATGCAACGCGAACACTGTTTATTGCGAATGCGCCTCAGCCGCCAAATATGCGGTGCGTCCGTGCTGGAACCTGGACGTCCACAACTTGCCTGATCGGCAGACTCTTGGCGTGTTGCTGGTGAGCGACGACACCCGGCCCGTTCACATCCGTCTGGCCGGCGCCGGACCCGAAGTCCTCGGCCCAGAGCATGATGATGTGGCAATCGTTCTCGGCAAGTTCTTCGCCGATCTGTCACTACTTGGGTATAGCGGAACGCTCTCTCTCCTCCCCTCCGGCGAGGAGAAACTCGGATTGTGGAGGCAATGGCTGTTGAAAGAGCGTGGCTGGGGATGTGGTACGGCCGCCGAGAAGCAACGACAACGGATGCAGAGGGTAAGTCAATGAGAAATCAAGTGAAAGCAACTCTGGACGTACGGCAGATCGAGCCCAAACACCGCTTCGAGAAGATCATGGGTACATGGAAGAGTCTCGATGCCGGCGGCACGATGGAACTGGTCGTGGATCACGATCCGGAGTGCATGTACTATACGATCAAGGCAGAGCAGGGCGATACGTTCGAGTTCGATTACCTGGAGAGAGGGCCCGTAACATGGAGAGTTCTGGCGAGAAAGCACTGAATGCCGCACCTGCTCCGACACTCGACCGCAAAGAGGTCGCGCGGATCCTGAAGTACGTCATCGATCCGGAGGTTGGGATCAACATCGTCGATCTGGGTCTGGTCTACGATCTCCGACTGGAGGGCGAGCGTGCCTCGATCACGCTAACGATGACCACCCCAGCCTGTCCGATGAGCCGCTACATCATGCAACAGTCGGAAATGGTGTTGAGCCGAGTGAGAGGAATCTTCGACGTGGATGTGGATCTTGTATGGGATCCGCCATGGTCTCCGGTGATGATCGGGCCGGAGGTTCGAGCACATATGTTTGGCAGGCGAGGCTTCAGGCGATGACGAAGTCTCGCCGCAGCGGAGGATCGATGATTCGATATCCGCTCTTGCTACTGGCGATGGGTGGGCTCGTGACCGGGCTCTGGGGCGGACTGTTTCGGGCCGGAGCAGTCCTGCCCCCACCCTCGCCGGCTGTTGTCGGGTTGCACGGTCCCGTGATGGTGTGCGGCTTCCTCGGAACACTGATCTCACTGGAGAGAGCAGTCGCACTCGGAAAACTATGGGGCTATCTGGCACCCCTCCTTTCCGCCGTCGGCATCGGGATCTCGATAATTGGTGTCGGCTTCGGGCTCGGGCCGCTCCTGGTCGCCGCGGGATCGCTCGTGCTGTGCGCGATCTTCGTTCGCGTTTACAGAATGCAGCCTGCGGGATTTCTCGTTGTCATGGGCCTCGGGGCCGTGGCCTGGCTGGTTGGTAATATCTTCTGGTGGATGCAGATATCGCTGCCCGTGGTGGTCTGGTGGTGGATGATGTTTCTGGTTCTGACGATCGCGGGGGAAAGATTGGAGCTCAGCCGCATGCTCGATCATGATCCCCGAGTGATGCGACCGTTTAAACTTCTGACCGCCGTCATATCAGTAGGGCTGATCATTTTGCAGCTGAGTCCCGATGTGGGTGTTCGGCTCATAGGCGCTGGTATGATCGGACTTGGCCTCTGGATGGTAGTCTATGACATCGCCCGCTACACGATTCGCACGCAAGGTCTGACGCGCTTCATAGCAGCATGCCTGCTTGCGGGATACATGTGGCTGATCGTGGGAGGAGTGATGGCTGCGGGTTTTGGTTATGAGTTTGCGGGGCTCCGATATGACGCGATGCTGCACGCCGTCTTCGTCGGATTTGTTTTCTCGATGATTTTCGGGCATGCGCCCATCATATTCCCGTCGGTCCTCGGACTGCAGGTTGGATACACGCCATGGCTCTACCTGCACCTCGGCATTCTCCACGCAGGTTTGCTCCTTCGCTGTGTTTCGGATATTTTAGTCTGGATTCCCGGCAGGCAGATTGGAAGCTGGATGTCGGCTGTTGCCATCACATTGTTTTTGATGACGATGGTCGCTACGCTCGTGAGCGCGCGACGGCGTTTCCAACGTCAGGCAGCGATGGTATGATGCGGTGCAGACCGAGCATGTCGCCAGACCGGACGGATCTGCCGGCTGCATGAGCAGGACCCCAATACTTCAGAAGTCCCGTCGATTTCCGTGCCCGATTCCGCAAGATTATTAATCAAGACGTCGCTTCTCTGGCTCGGTATTTCGTTCGCACTCTCGGCGGCGACGGCGATAAAACCTGCTCCA
The DNA here is from genome assembly GCA_965652945.1 of uncultured bacterium. Lineage (GTDB taxonomy): Bacteria > Bacteroidota > Rhodothermia > Rhodothermales > CAZKDQ01 > CAZKDQ01. The sequence continues at coordinate 4,703 of CBFGXY010000071.1, read as the reverse complement.
GTCGGGCTCTGGCCGGGTGCCGCGGTGTATCCATCCGCATTGCACCTGATCACGGTAGGATGGCTCACGCAACTCATTTTCGGCGTCGCGTTCTGGCTATTCCCCCGGTGGTCGAAAGAACAGCCCCATGGTCCGGCGTGGGTGATGTGGATCGTATATGCATGTTTGAATGCCGGCTTGATCCTCCGACTACTATTCGAACCATACCCGATGTCGGCTGGACGTGACCCCGTCCTCGCGTTATCGGCAGTGCTGCAGGCGGCTGCCGGAGTCCTGTTTGCTGCGTACACCTGGAACCGTGTGAAGGTGAAGTGATGCCTGCTGCAAGTGCGTGGATGGTTCGGATTTCGCTTCTCTATCTATCCGCCGGTTCCGTCGCCGGTGCGGTCATGCTGAGTGGGATCTTTAGCAGCGCCTCGCTCCGATTTGTACACACGGACTGGATGCTGGTCGGATTCATGTTGCAACTGGCGTTCGGTGTTGCATCGTGGATTCTTCCACGCACACCAAAGCGGAAATCGACGGTGCCGGTCTGGGCGGTGCTTATCGCGACGAACGTGGGGATTTTAATCGCAACCGTGGGATCTGCAATGGGAGACGGGCACGTGCTGGGCCTTGGTAGAGTCGTAATGGTGCTGAGCGCGGCTTGCTTCGCCGCATATATCTGGCCCCGCGTAAGATCGTTCAAGGAAAAGCTGGTTCGATGAGATGAGGATAGATCGAGGCGAGGTGGAACCGGGCAGACGATACGCCTGGGTATGGACCGGTGCGCTGGCCACGTTCATCGTGGCGGCGCTTACAGGAGGCCTGTACCGATATGCGATAGTCAGTGGAGAAACGTTTGGCCTGTCTCTCACGAACATCAGACATGCCCATTCTCATCTCATGTATTTCGGGTGGGCGACGCCTGTACTGATCGCAGGAATTGCCATTCTGAAACCTGAAATGTTTGATGCCCGGCGACTCCGCGCGATTCTCATAGCAGTTTTCATCGCTGCGGCAGCGTCGTATCCCATGTTTCTGATATTTGGGTACGAGGTCCATTCGATTGGACCTGCGCGAATGCCACTTGCAGTGGTCGTGTCGGGTTTGAATATGATCGCGTGGTACATGTTCGTGGCCCTCTACGTGAGGAGCACCCGCGGAAAGACACGCGACCGAAGCCTCCTGCTTTTCGATCTCTCTCTCATGAACATCAGACATGCCCATTCTCATCTCATGTATTTCGGGTGGGCGACGCCTGTACTGATCGCAGGAATTGCCATTCTGAAACCTGAAATGTTTGATGCCCGGCGACTCCGCGCGATTCTCATAGCAGTTTTCATCGCTGCGGCAGCGTCGTATCCCATGTTTCTGATATTTGGGTACGAGGTCCATTCGATTGGACCTGCGCGAATGCCACTTGCAGTGGTCGTGTCGGGTTTGAATATGATCGCGTGGTACATGTTCGTGGCCCTCTACGTGAGGAGCACCCGCGGAAAGACACGCGACCGAAGCCTCCTGCTTTTCGATCTCTCTCTCATGTTTCTGGTCCTGGCCACTCTGGGCGCCTGGATGCTTGCAGCGCTGGGCCCGTTTGGCATCGAATCCGATGTCTGGACTTCGGCGCTGACGCACATTTTCCTGGATTTGTTTTCGGAGGGATGGTTCGTCCTCGGCTTGCTTGCACTGATGTACGGCGTCGCCGACGGCGTCTGGCCGAAGGGTCACTGGAGCCTCGGGCTGATCTGCGCCGGACTTCCCGTCACCTTTGCGCTGGGAATGCCTCGCAGCCTGGTGCCCGACAGTCTTGCGGTTATGGCATCGATCGGATCCCTTCTGGTAGGACTGGGCCTGCTGATCAACGTTTTCCTATTGTGGAATCACCGCCCCCGAGGTCTGAACCGTCTGCTCTGGCAGTTGCCGCTGGCACTGCTCGGTCTGAAATCCATCGCACAGATCGCCCTCCTGCTGTTGCCGGGGCTGTGGCTGACGTCGGTAGCCGGTCTCCGAATCATCTACCTACATTTGATGCTTCTGGGATTCCTCTCGATCGGTCTCACGGCAGTTGCCCGCGTTCTGTTTGGATACAGGCAGACAGTCGGAGCCTATGCTCTGGCGGCGGCGGCTCTCCTTCTGATCGCCTCGCTGATTCCACTCAGCGCGGTTTTTCCATCTTCCTGGTCGGGCTGGTGGGTTTTCCTGCTCGCGGCAATCATCGCACCTCTTCCGCCATTAGTGGCTTTATTTATGATGATAATCGGGATCAGAAATCGATCGATTCTCAGGAAGGAAAACGTGAACCAATCCGATCGTCGCGGTTATGAGGACCGCGCCGGTGTGATGAGCAACGTGATGGTGAAAGAGGAGCTTGCGGATGCTCCGCCCGTTCATTGAGGCCTCGAATTTCAGATTGGTATCCAAGTAGGGTCGCCTTCAAAGACCATAACATTTAGAACCGATGCTATTATCCAAGAGCGCCGAGTATGGCATACGCGCGACGCTTTACCTGGCGACACTTGACAAAAAAGGATACGTCTCGATTCGCGCCATTAGCGAGGAACTGAATATTTCCTTTCACTTCCTCACCAAGATCTTTCAGAAGTTGACGCAGGCCGGTCTTCTTGAGTCATTCCGCGGGCCGAACGGCGGCGTGATGCTTGCCGAGCCTCCATCGAGCATCAGTCTCTACGATCTGGTGATTGCCATCGACGGACCTGCACTTTTCGAGGAATGTGTACTCGGACTGCCCGGCTGCGGGGATGAGAAGCCGTGTCCGCTGCACGCCTCGTGGGTCGAGGAAAGGAGCAGGCTGAGAAGCATTTTTGGTGGAACGACGCTGGCGGCTGCCGCAGAAGATATCGAAAGGTTGGACTTGCGGTTGAAGTCGGCCGTTACGGATTAGGACGTGACTGTATGCGCTTCGTGAATGAAGAGGCAGACCTGCACATCATGTCAAGAAATCGATTGAGATGAGGGACATAGAGTCGTTCGAAGATATCGTGTCGATCGTCGACGCATTTTATACCGATATCGACCGAGATGACCTGCTGGGTCGGTATTTCGCATCGCTCGACATGGAGTCCCATCTGCCGAGGATGTATGCATTCTGGTCGTCGGTCGTATTTCAGACCGGTACGTTTCAAGGGCGTCCGTTCGACAAGCACGCCCGCCTCGCCGGGTTGGAAGCCAAGCATTTCGAACGCTGGGTCGAGCGGTTCCTGGAAATCGTTGATGAACGATTCGAGGGAGCCAAGGCGAGCCTTATGAAGGCCCGATCTGCACAGGTGGCGTGGGCTTTCAGCAGTCGGCTCTGCGACGAGCCCATCGACGCCTCTCTGGTGGCGAGGGCATCAGGACGGCCTACGTAGGCTCCTGCCTCGCGGATATGTGATCGTCGCTGCGCGTCAGCGCGAACTTGCGCGCTCGATCCACGCAGAGAGTTCCTCTACGATTTCCCCGATTGGCCGATCGGCATCCACCATGAGCAGGGCGTCGTCGTCTTCGACGGCCGCGAGCTGACTCTCGAGCAAGTTCACCCCTGCAAAATGCCCCTGCCTCCGCCGCAACCTCCGACGCAGCTCTTCCTTCGAGGCCGCCAGGCGCACGAACACGATGTCCTCATTATCGCGCCGAAGCTTATTGCGATGCGACCGCTTCAAGGCAGAGCAGGCAACCACCGCATCTTCTCCTGCTGTCATCAATTCCTCGATCCGCATTCTTAGAGCATTCAGCCAGGGAATGCGATTCTCGTCGCTAAGAGGAATACCTGCCGCCATGGCATTCTTATCGGCGGGCGAGTGATAGTCGTCGCCCTCCACGAAAACCCAATTCATCTCACGCGCAAGGCGCTTCCCGATGGTCGATTTTCCTGCTCCTGCCGGCCCGGTAATTATGACAATCATATTAGGAGTGTAACACACGGCAATGAACCATCGTGCAACCGTCAGGTATCGATATACGGGGCTTGGTTCAAATCTGTGAGAGAGGAGGAGTTCGATGGAAATCAGTCGCGCATCCGCAGCCGTCCAGCATTATGATGTTGATCCGGCACATTCTTCAGTGGGTTTCAGGGTACGGCACCTGGGCTTCAGCCGGGTAAGCGGGCGCTTTACGAAGTTTGATGCACGGATATTTTTCGTTCCTGGAGACCTCTCGACGCTAAGCACGGAGGTCGTGATCGATGCATCATCGATCGATACCGGTGATGCCCGTCGGGACGATCATTTACGTTCGCCCGACTTCTTTGATATCGAACGTCATCCCCATCTTCGATTTGCAAGTACGGCCGTGAGGAACGTGGCGGGGACGAAAATCCTGCTCGAGGGAATCCTCACGATTCGCGGAATCGCTCAGCGAGTCGAAATGAAGGGAGAGTATCTGGGCGAGACGGTCGATCCATGGGGAGCGAGAAGAGCTGCGTTCGAGGGATCGACTCGGATCAATCGAAAGGATTTCGGACTGAACTGGAACCAGGAGTTGGCCTCGGGCGGATTCCTCGTGGGCAATCACGTGGAGATATCTATTGATATCCAGGGGGTTCAGAGAATCTCCGGTAATGGTTCGGTCGAGGAAGGACGTCGCGCGGTTGAGTGATCACTCGTGGTTGAGACCGGTCTCGAACCTGCAGTTGTGCCTCGGCGAGGCTGCGAACCAGCGAAAGAGTGAATGATCGCGGTCAGATATCTCTATGTTGATCGCTGGGTCAGCTGTTGGAAGACGTT
>CBFGXY010000070.1:0-8050 GCA_965652945.1 uncultured bacterium | reverse complement strand
GGATGTCCAGGGGCTGGATTTTGATCATTTCTATCTCCAGCCCATGGATGGTCCAACAACTCGACTCTGTTCTGGTGCAAGCGCTGCAAGGAGCCGGATTTACAGTCGCCATAGAAACCAACGGCACATTGCAGGCCCCTGACAACGTTGACTGGATCTGTATGAGTCCGAAGGCAGGCGCACCGATTGAACTACGATCGGGAAATGAACTGAAGCTTGTGTATCCTCAGGCTGAACTAATGCCCGAGGATGTCCAGGGGCTGGATTTTGATCATTTCTATCTCCAGCCCATGGATGGTCCAGATGTCGAAGAAAATACCCGGCTGGCGATCAAATATTGTCTTGAAAACCCAACCTGGCGACTTAGTCTTCAGACACACAAATATCTGAACATTCCTTGAGCGAGATAGGGCCGCTTCGTATGAGATGCGGGCCCGGGCGGTATTCGTACAGTTCGCTGCGGTGGTTAGATCGCCTATGTGCTCACAGATTCAGACCCCGGGCTTACCACGGTTTCCGTTGCCGATTCCTTTCGCCGATTGATTTCTTTGGTTACCGCGGCCAGGCATCGCTCGAGATATTCGCATAATGGTTGCGACCGGCCGGAAGGTTCATCCAATATAACTTTAAGGGCTGCACGATATTGTTCGGCACTATGATGCAGCACGGATGAGTCTAGTTTTCGTAGATAATCTTGGTCCAACGCGGAATATTGCATCGATATACCTCATGTCTATTGCCTAAATATTACAAGGTCTTACGCAATGGAACAAGGAGATCGATAAATATTGTGCGTACGCAGTCTGGCAACCATCTTGTATTCAAATGAACCTGCTGCTCGAATGCGGTGTTTGGTCGAGGAATTTCGGAGTAGATAATCGGCAGACAGATGGCGGCACCTCTCGAGGAGTACAATCGGAAGCGCGACTTTTCACGGTCACCTGAACCGCAGGGAGGACGTTCCAGTGCGTCCGATCCTCAGTTCGTCATCCAGAAGCATGACGCGCGGAATCTGCATTATGATTTCCGACTGGAGGCGGATGGCGTATTGATCTCGTGGGCCGTGCCGAAGGGGCCGTCGACGGATCCGAGTGTGCGCAGGTTGGCGATCCATGTGGAGGACCATCCCCTGGACTACGCGACGTTTGAAGGCGTCATTCCAGAAGGGGAGTATGGCGCGGGTACGGTCATCATCTGGGATCGAGGCTCTTACCGAAATCTTATGGACGAGAAGGATCCACCCTTGTCAGTATTTGAGTCGGTCGGGGCCGGACATGTGGAAGTCTGGCTGGAGGGGGAAAAATTGCAAGGTGGATATGCGCTCACCCGAATCGATAAGGAAAAGGATCAGTGGCTCTTGATAAAAATGAAGGATTCGGAGGCCGACGCGCGTCGTAATCCGACGTCTACGGAAAATAAATCTGTCGCCTCGGGACGGACGCTGGAAGAGGTACGAGACCAGGAGACACCGACATGAGTACGCGTCGATTCGGTCGGTACGTGGTTGAGACGACAAACGAAGATCGGGTGCTTTTCCCCGACTCAGGGATCACGAAGGGAGACCTGATGGATTACTACGAGGCGGTCGGGGGCGTGTTAATTCGGTATTTGCGAGATCGACCCTTATCGATGCATCGATTTCCGGAGGGTATCGGGGAAGCTGGTTTTTATCAGCAAAAATCGGAATCGTACTTTCCGGACTGGATCGAGACCATTACGCTTGCCAAGGAGGGTGGGGAGATCACGCATCCTCTGTGCAATCGAACGGCCACGCTTGTGTATCTGGCCCAGCTGGGTACCATCACCCCGCATGTCTGGCTAAGCCGGGTGGATGAACTGCAGCTACCCGATCAGATTGTGATCGACCTGGATCCTCCGGACTCTGACAGCTTCGAGGATGTGCGGCGAGGTGCATTCATCGTTCGTGCGGCTCTCGAAGACCTTGGCTTAAAGACGTTTGTGATGACGACCGGCTCGAGTGGCGTTCACGTGCGTGCCCCTGTTCGACGAGAGCATCCATTTGATGATATGCGGGCGTATCTATCTGAAATTATGGATGGTCTTGCGGCTGAGCATGCCGATTTGTTGACCACAAAGCAGAGGAAAAAGGAGCGACGTGGTAGAATTTATCTGGATGTCGGGCGGATTGCATATGGACAGACTGCCGTGCCTCCGTACGCAGTCCGGGCACGCCCGGGAGCGCCCGTGGCGGCTCCACTGGCATGGGAGGAATTGGAAGTAGGGTCGATAAACGCGCGCAGTTTCAATATTCTGAATATGCCGGACCGACTTTCGGATCGGGGCGATCCGTGGTCTGACATGTTCCGCTATTCCCGCTCGCTCAATGTATCCTGAGACATGATCTGGCTGCAGACTCAAATCACGCTCGATCCATATCGTCGCGGTTTCCATCTGATCACAAATGAAGTGAGCGCACGGCTTGATGGGCTCGGTCGTATCCGAAGAGGCCTCCTGCACCTCTTCATCCAGCACACTTCAGCAGCTCTAACGATCAATGAAGACGCGAGCCCGGATGTACTCCGTGACTTCGAGCGTCATTTCAATCAGATGGTCCCTGAGGAGGCGCCGTACTGGGAGCATACGATTGAAGGCCCCGACGATATGCCCGCCCACATCAAGTCGTCGTTGTTAGGGAATTCCGTTACGATTCCAATAGCCGATGGAGAGATGCTACTGGGGACCTGGCAGGGAATATATCTGTGTGAGCATCGGGATCGCGCCCGTGGCCGTACGCTTTTAGCTACGGCGTTTGGATCGAGCGCATGATTGCGCTTGTAAATCAGGCGGCGATCGACCGAGATTCGGTCAGGCGTCCTCGAAGCGATAGAAGCACCTTACCGAGGATTTGAGAGATCCTGGCCTCCGTTAGATTCAAGAGACCGGCGATTTCCCTCAGCGTCAGATCCTCGTAATAGTAGAGTGCCACGATGGTCTGTTCGCGTTCGGGCAATTCCTGGATGAGGCCCGTTACATACTGGTAGAACGATTCCCGGTCGATTTGATCGAATCGTTCCGACGCCTGGTCATTCGCGATGGTCTCAATGAGATACTGATCCGTGTCTGCCCCCGTGCTGTCGTGAAGAGAGAGGGCGTACCGGCTTTGAGCGTCAGTAAGCAACGAATGGTATTCGTTCAGGCTAATGCCGAGATAATCGGCGACGTCCTCGTCTGAAGGTTCATCACCCAGCGTCTGCCGCAGAGTCTCCATGGCTCTCTGCGCCTCGGCAAGGCGCCGTCTGCGTTCGCGCGGCAGCGCGTCGATGGAGCGGAGGTAGTCGACCAGAGCGCCTCGAATCCGTCCGTAAGAATAGGATACGAACGGCGTTCCCCGTTCAGGGTCATAGCTGTCGAGCGCCTGCAGAAGGCCCAGTATCGCGACATCCTCCAGATCCTCCCGAGTTGCAAGCGGGTGATCGGGCACACTCAAGCGACCAATTATTGACCGCACCAGCGGAATTGCGGCAAGTACCACGGCTTCCCGGTTAGCTGCAGTCGGTTCGGATGCATTGATCTCAGCGAGGCGTTGTAGATCTCTTGCCATAGTTGGTCACTAGAAGAATGCGCGTGAGTGAATGGGTGATGACCTCATGCCGCCGGGGCGGGCTCAGACGATCCCGGCTCCTGCTTCTCATCTGAGCGGACCTCCGCTTGCTCCTCGCTGTGAGCGAGGATGCGCCGCACAAATACGTTGGCAAACGTGAGGATTACATAGACCAGCAGCGCACTACCGATTCCGACGATAACCGTCCTCTCAATCGATGCGAAGCGCATCATTTGACTCATGAACGCGACGATTCCGATGAGGCCGCTGATATGTATGGTAATCGTTTGCATGTGGGCTGAGGCGTGATCGGTGCGATGTACTATGCGCCATTTCACGAATCACTTAAGCAAGGAATGTGCCCGGCATGCACTCAGGGTGTGCAGAGTGTGCACGCCTGGGGCCGTCTTAGCGCCTGGCTGGGGTTAAAAGCGTCTTATTTCGGCAGCAGGTGCCATTTCGCCTTCCACCAGGGTCTGTGCGATTTGCTCGAACGACGTTCGAATCGGCCCCATCTCACGTCCGGCGGGATACTGCCGCCGTACGGAAGTTCTTACCTTCAGGGAAAAAGGTACCCAGCCGACATATAACGGAGATCTGCCCGTAAAACGCTCCGTAATGAGAGCGAATCGATCCGCCACACTGGCGGCCTCAGCCTCCGTTTCGCTGAAGTTGACGATGGCCGCAAGCGGCAAATTGCCGTCGTGAGACCACGTGAGTTTGACTAGTCGGTACGCATCGGCGATGGCTGTCGGCTCATCGGCCAGTATCAGGATGCCCAGATCGGCGCGATCGAGCGACCACCGGACGACGTCTCCCGATCCTGCTGGCGTGTCGATGATCACATACTCATGTGATCGTGCCAGGCGCTCGATGGCTTCGTCGAGAACGGGGAAGATGCGTGAGGGGTTAGTGGGCAGTTCGCGCTGCTCGCGTGCCGCTTCAACAAACGTGACGCCGGCTTCTGTTTTCCGAAAGGCCTCATCGATCGATGCGATTCGGGATGCAACGTCGGCCAGCGAGACACCGGGTTGTTCGTTCAACATGATCTCGCATGCGCCCTGACCGATGTCGGCATCGACCAGAGCGACTCGGAATCCGTCGCGTGCAAGAGTTTCCGCGAGGTTGACGGCCACGACACTCTTGCCGACACCGCCTTTTCCGCTAACGATGGAGAAAACGCTTGACGTTCGTCTCATGTGAGCACATGAAAGTCGTTTAAGGGGAGGTGTCTCAGACGGAGAGGAGTTGCTCAGCGAACTCCGCAGGCGAGAACGTCGTCAGCCCGCCATCCATTGCAGATGAGGAGCTGGCGAGATTCACAGGGAGTTCTGCACGTCGCAGCCAGTCGAATACACGGCCCGTTTTAGAGGTCTCATCCATGTGCGTGAGGGCGATGGCATCAGGCGCCACCGGCATCCGGCGCAAAAGCTCGGGGTCGAGTTCATCCAACGCCCGCGTCGCATCGAGTACATAGAAGACCTGCGCGGGAATCAACTGGTCGATGAATGGCCGGAGCCCTGCAAGCGTGTCTCTCATTGGACGGGGCCGGAAAGGAACCGCCGGCGTGTCGATAAGGATGTGATCGAAGCCGTGGAGGCGGCGAAGCGCGGGCTCCATATCCTCAATCTTCGATACGTTCTGCACGGGGAGTCCCGCGGACCGATAATAACCGGTCTCGTCCACGCGTGGCAACCCATCGGAGGACGGTGGACTGATGATGATGACGCCGCACCGGCGGCGCCCATAGAACGTGCGTTGGGTGGCGAGGCGCGTGATCAGTGATGTTTTCCCCGAGCCACTGAGCCCCAAAAACACTTGTTGTCCCAGGGGCTGGACGGGTGCCGAGGTCTGCAGCATATCCCGCATCGAACGAACCAGCGCCCAGTAAAGCGCGCCGTCATCTTCGATCTCGTCGTGACCTGTAACACTGTGAAAGAGATCGATGACCGTTTGAGGGGTCAGACCACGGTCCATCAACCGATTGAACAGCGGATGCCGAAGCCATTTTCCTGCAGAGGCCGGATGGCCCTCGAAGCGCCGCTCGATGCCCTCGAGCCGTTCATGAAGCGTTCCCAGTCGTTGCTCGAGCAGTTCTTCAATGTTACGGGTGAGCTCTCTGGAACCCACAGGTTCTACAGCTCGGAGCGGTGCTCCGTCGGCGGGAAAGAGTCTTCCCCGTGCTCTGCCTCGGGGTGAGGGCGAGGAAGAAAAGTCGTCCACATCTGCGGCATCATCTTCCACCATAAAGTCGATACTTGCCCCTGCACCGGCATATCCAAATGCCTGTGCCGGCTCCATTTTGACTCGCTCGATTACACGGCTTATCGATTCGGTGTCGGCCGATAATACGGGTCGCTCTTCGAAGGCTACCGATACACGTGCGGGATGGGCATCGGTCGGAGGATGGGATTCCAACAGGACCACATCCTCCCCGAACAGGCGGCGCGCTTCGGCCAGTGCCGCAGAAATGGTAGATGCTTCGAGCGTCTTAACCGTCATGATATCAACGTGTTAGTTGTTGCATCTTAGACGACCTTGACCTGATCGATGACTTCGACATTGGCATCGGGCAAAAGGTCGTTATAAGAGAGCACTGCAATATCCGAGAGCATCGGGGAGAGGAAATTATACAGGGTAGGACGCAGGACGGGAGAGGTGAGCAACACCGGTGCTCGACCGGCGCCTATCATTTTCTTGACCTGTCGATCCATTTCCTGGACAAATTTCTCTGCACGTTCCGGAGGTAATCCAAGCGTATTGGAATTCATCTCGCCCGACTCCGCCTTCTCAAGCAAGTGCTGTTCCAGCAGCGGGTCGAGAACGATACATCGGACGGTGTTATCGTCGGCGGAGAACTGCCGGGTAATGGTCGCAGCCAGTGCCGCCCGGGTGTATTCCGTCAGCACGTCGACATTCTTCGTGATGGGGGCGTGATCGGCCAGTGCTTCGAGAATCGTGATCAGATCGCGAATGGGAATCCGCTCTTTGAGAAGGCGCTTAAGCACTTTCTGGATGGAGCCAAGCGTGAGCTGACCCGGAACGAGCTCTTCTACAAGTGCAGGTGCGGATTCCTTTACCTTGTCGATCAGTTTTTTGACTTCCTGCCGGTCCAACAGGAGGTGGGCTGATTTGCGGAGCTCTTCGAGCAGGTGTGTGGTGATTACGGCGGGCGCCTCCACGACGGTCAGGCCCAGGCGCTCTGCCTCGGCCAGATTTCTCTCGGCGATCCAGACCGCATCCAGGCCGAAGGTCGGATCCTTGACTCGAATTCCCGGCGGAACTTCATCCTGATCGTCCATCAGGAGTGCAAGGAAATAGCCCGACATGACCTCGCCCTCCGCGATCGGATTTCCGCGGAGCTTTATCACGTACTGATTCGCTTCCATACTCACATTATCACGGATCCGTACGGGGGGGATCACAATTCCTAACTCGAGCGCCAGCTGCTGCCTCAACATCTTGACCCGTTCGAGCAGGTCGCCTTGCTGACCTGGATCGACGATTGAAATCAGCGCGTATCCGATCTCAAGCTCCAGCGGATCCACGAGCAGGAGGTCCGTCGGTGCCTCTTCCGACCCCTGTTCGAGTTGAGCCGTAGCGGCTGCCTCGATTGCGTTCTGCGCTTCCTCCTTCTGATCCTGGATCCGCGTGCGGGCCAGCATGACGGTGCCTCCAGCAAGCAGCCAGAATGGGATTAACGGAAATCCCGGTACCAGGCCAAGTACGACGAGGAAGCCACTCGTAATGAGTATCGGATGCGGTTTACGAAAGAGTTGCCTGACCACATCCTCTGCCATGTTCGAGTCGCCTGCCGCTCGCGAAACGATCAAACCGGCGGCTGTCGAGATGAGCAATGCGGGAATCTGTGTGACCAGTCCATCACCTATCGACAGCAAGGTGAAGGTTGCGCCGGCCGTTCCGAACGTCATTCCGTGCTGCATGACGCCCACGATGAGCCCGCCTATCACGTTGACCAGTGTGATGAGGAGGCCCGCAATGGCGTCGCCGCGGACGAACTTGCTCGCACCGTCCATCGCACCGTAGAAGTCGGCCTCTCGGCCTACTTCCTCACGTCGAGTGCGAGCTTCCTGCTCATCGATCAGCCCGGCATTGAGGTCGGCGTCGATCGCCATTTGTTTGCCGGGGAGGGCGTCGAGCGTGAAGCGCGCTGCCACCTCCGCGATTCGGCCCGAACCCTTCGTGATGACGATGAAGTTGATCAGGACCAGAACGAGGAAGATGATCCCACCCACCACATAATTCCCAGCCACGACGAATTGACCGAACGCGGCGATAAGTGCGCCCGCGTCGGCATCGGTCAGGATCAATCGGGTCGAGGCCACATTGAGCGAAAGGCGGAAGAGCGTCGTTACAAGCAGCAGCCCGGGGAAGATTGCGAATTCCAGCGGCCGCGAGGCGTAGAAAGAGGTAAGGAGGACGTCGAGACTGATGGCAATATTCAGTGTCAACAGCAGATCCAACATC
>CBFGXY010000069.1:0-8066 GCA_965652945.1 uncultured bacterium | reverse complement strand
AGCCTCGTTTTGTCGGCCGGAGTACTGATCGTCATTCTGACCCGCGCCATGCAGGGACGTTACAGCCTCGGAGACCTTGCGCTCTTTTATCAGGCATTCAACCAGGGCGAATCTCAGTTACGCGGCCTGATGACGAATTTCGGCACAATCCACAGCAGTCTGCTGTTTCTGGAGCACCTTCATGCCTACCTCTCGATTGAACCGCGCGTCATGGATCCTGACGAGCCGGTCGAGGCGCCGCGTGAGATCGAACAGGAAGTGCGGTTCGAAAACATCAGCTTTTCCTATCCCCAGGGCAACTCGAAGGCGCTCGAAAACTTCAATCTGGTTCTGCCTGCCCGGCGTATCACGGCGGTCGTCGGGGCCAACGGCGCGGGAAAGAGTACGCTCGTCAAGCTGCTCTGCCGCTTTTATGATCCCGACGAGGGCCGCGTATTGATCGACGGCATCGACATCCGGTCGCTCTCCACCGATGATCTGCGACGGATGATCACCGTGCTCTTCCAGTTCCCGATGCGCTACCAGACCACAGCCGAGCTGAATATTCGAATGGGTGATCTGCTGTCTGATCGCGACATTTCGGATGTAGAGGAAGCCGCTCGTCAGGCTATGATCCACGACAAGCTGAGCCGGCTCGAGCAGGGTTATGGCACACATCTCGGAAAGTGGTTCGGCTTCGGCACGGAACTGAGCGGCGGGGAATGGCAGCGGGTTACGCTCGCACGCGCATTCTTCCGCGAGGCCCCCATCGTAATTCTGGATGAGCCGACGAGCGCAATGGATTCCTGGACCGAGAATGAGTGGCTCGATGGGTTCGCGCGCCACGTGTCCGGCCGGACGGCGCTCATCATCACGCACCGGTTTACCACGGCCATGCGGGCCGACTATATATATGTAATGGATGGCGGCCAGGTGGTAGAAGAGGGCACGCATCATTCGCTCCTCGAAAAAGACGGACTTTATGCGACGTCGTGGAGAGCGCAGATGCAGCGCCATTTCTCGGGTGATGGAGATGCACAGGTCGCGCCAGGCCAGGTTGAGTTCGACCCACCGGGACCATCGGTCGGTCCACCAAACTTATTTGAGCCATGACGCCCCGAAGAGAAATGCACCCGAAGCGGCGATCCACCGACAGGCCGCGGTCACGTTTACGGCGCCATCTCGGGCGGCCTCCACACGAGCACTGTCTGATTGCAAAGGTCGTGGCGAGCACCGTCTTCGTTCGAGCCATGTTGCCGATCGTTCCGATCCGATACCTGATGAAGCTCGCCGGCAATGCCGGAATGAAGGCGCCCGCGGTTCACGCGCGCGATCGTGACGCCGAGAAGAAGGTGATTCCGTGGGCCGCAGCGGGTACGGCCAAACGCTTATTGCGGGACCGCCCCTGCCTGACGCAGGCGCTGGTTGTCAAGTATTTCTATGGCCGTCGGGGTATTCCTGCCGTTCTCAAATTTGGCGTCAATAAAGACTCGGGCAAACTGCTGGCGCATGCCTGGGTCGAGAGTGAAGGAGATATCGTGGTAGGAGGAAGGTCGTCGCCGTATCGCTACGTCGTACTCCAACGGATCGGTTCGACGGCCGCCAATATTCGGCAGGCGTCAGAAGAGTCGGTTCAGCCCGGATGAGCAGACCTCCGGATTCACAGAGTGAGCTGGGGACGTTCTTCGCGCCCGTACATAGTCCAGACGTTTCAGTAAATGATCGAACAGCTTACCAGGTATTGAAAAATGATTACAGTTGATACCACTATTAGTCCTTCCTCGCACCTTTCGATAGCCGATCTGGGCGGTGAGGCCGTCATCCTTGACACGAAATCAGGGAGTTACTTTGGGCTGAATAAAGTCGGCATGTATGTTCTGGAACAGCTGAAAGAGGGCGCACGCACGGCGTCGATCATCGCGGGCGTGGTGCAGCAGTACGGCATTTCTGAGAGCGTCGCGACAAAGGATGTCCTCGACTTCTTGAATGAACTGGCCGAGGCGGAGCTGGTGGAAACACAGGCGTGACCAATTGAAGGCAGAGCTCAGTCAAGGTTGCTGCCTACCCGTTACGAGTACAGGAGGAACGCATCAAAAGGTCTGCTCTCATTTGATAGACATTTAGCGGTATCCAAATATTATGGGAGCGATTGTCGGTGTATGGAGGGATTCAGGGCAGGTCCATAGTGAAGAAATCCGCGCTATGCTGTCTACAATGCCTCACCGGGGGCCGGACGGCAGCGGTGATCTTGCAAACGGGAATGTTGGTCTTGGGCACCTGGCACTGCAACTGAGTCCTGAGTCAAGTTCGACGATCCCTATAAGCCGGGCAGGTGACAGGGTGTTGATCACTGCCGATGCCCGCATTGATAACCGCTCCGATCTGCTCCCGATCCTCCTTCCGGACGCAATCCCCGCGGAAGTGTCGGATGAATTTCTCCTTTCCGAAGCCTATCTCCACTGGGGCCCAGATTTTCCGGCTCATCTGATCGGTTCATTTTCCTATATCGTCTGGGACGAACGGGATCAGAAAATGCACTGCGGTCGTGACCCGTTTGGAATGAGGCCATTGTATTATGTACATGTGCCCGGCGAGTTTTTCGCATGTGCGACAGAGATCAAGGCTCTCTTTGCCCTCGACGAGATCGATCCTCGAATGTCTGAGCTTATGGCGGCGCTCTATATCGAATCGATCACAGAGGAGTATGAACGCACGATCTACGAGCGAGTCATGCGGGTCCCGGCGGCAACACGCATCGAAGTCGGCAGACAGACATTTAAAAAACACAAATACTGGGACCTCGGAATTCCCCCAACTTCTTCAGGAACTGATGAGTCGTTCGCCGAGGAGTTTCGTGCATACTTCGATGAAGCCGTACAGGCCCGAGTCAGGAGTACCAGACCGGTGGGATCTCAGTTGAGTGGCGGGTTAGACTCATCGTATGTGACTTGCTCCGCTGTTGCCCATCTTCCGAAAGACCTGCTCCCGGTCCGAACTTACTCTATCGTATTTGAAGAAGACTCCGCCGCCGACGAGTCACGTTTCATTCGAAAGATCGTTGAGCGCCCCGGAATTGCCCCCACGTATCTCACAATTGAGGATAAAGGTCCGCTCGATTATCTCGACTGGATCTATAGTGTTTTAGATGATGGAATGGTGGGCGGTAACTATATCACACAAGTGATGCTACTGCATGCCGCAAAGAAAGATGGATGCGGAGTGCTGTTAGACGGATTCGACGGAGACACCACGGTAGAGCACGGTTATCCTATTTTCCGCTCGATGGCCAACCGGGGAGAGTGGGCCGGCTTTTATGAGCTGGCCGAAAAGACAGGAATACCTTTGCGCGACAGTCCCGCTGAACGACAATCCGTCATTGGCAAACATTTTCCGAAATATGCTTTCAACCGATATGGACGCCCCGCAATCAGAGGCCTGGCGCAGCAGGGACGATACATTGCAGCCGGACGAGGGGTCGTCGCCGCGCGACGCAGGAGATTAACCTCGTGGAGAGATGGTCTGGCTTTGTTGTTTCAGGACGGCGCAACAGACGAAGCTACTCAACCCGAGGTCGGGTTTCGATTATTGCGGCAGGAGGTAGTCCGGGATCTGAAAATCAAGGAGCACTTAGAGGGATACTTTACGCCCTACGGCACCGAGGGCCTTGGGATGAGGCAACGGCAGCGAATGCTGATGCTCTCGGGAAAGCGAGCTAAAGCGTTCGAGATCTCGGATCATCTGTCCGGTGCATTGCAAATGGAGTTGCGTCATCCATTTTTAGACCTGCGTTTGATTTCCTTTTCTTTGTCTCTCCCGGAAGAGCAAAGTCTAAAAAATGGCTGGACGCGATTTGTAATGCGCAACGCGATGTCGGGACTCGTGCCTGACGAAGTCACCTGGCGAGGTGATAAATCCGATATGAGCGGGTTCTTCCGAAAAGGGCTTCTGGGAAATAACCGAGAGAAGTTTATGGACCTTGTCAGTTCGCCGGGATTGTTGTCTCCGTATGTCGACGCCGCATCCTTGAAAGCTCGTCTGGCATCGGTCGACGACATGCCAACCGAGGAGTTGGTCCGTTTGGCCTCATTCGCTATTAGTTCGTACTGGCTCAACCGCCACTTTGGTAGGGAGTAGGGATACTGGTTCCCTGACATGCATAGTGGATCATAATGTTGATACAAAGGCGCAGCCTTCACAAGTTTAAAGTTTGTTGAACCCTCGCTAAGGCGTGTATATTGGAATGAGGAAACTGTTCTCAATCACCAACACGAGAGGAAAATGCAAACGTATTCTCCACCGTTACTTGTGAAGATGGGAAGCCTTGCACGCCTGACGGCTGCAGACTTTACATCCAGCGCAACGGATTCGTACATCGCTCCCGATGGTACAGACCTCAACGAAGATGGAAGTCTGGGCCTAACGGGCTCGGGTCCAGGATGTGTTGACTCCGACGGGGACGGCAACTGCGACTACCAGCCATAATAGTGGTTTGGAAAGTCACGATGTATAAACGAAGGTGGCCTTATGGTCACCTTTGTTTGTTAGAGGCATAACCGGAGGACATGTACAACTATCAGGCATATGGGCTGACGATTGCATCCGAGGTGCCTCTGGGAATCAGGGAATCGAAAGGAGGCCTGCCGGATATTTCGATTCAGGTGGAGGCACCACCGCCAAATGGCAAACTCGGTGACTACGGCGTGGACTTCCATGTGGTAAAAGTCCTCGACCGGATGACATGCTGCCTCCAGAACGGCAACACTATCAGGATTATCCCCAACCCGAAATATTTTGATGAACTCGAACGGGTTGTGGATCTCGTATTTGACGTCTTGCTTGCTGGGATTTTGCAGCAGCGGGGGATGATTGTGCTCCATGCCGCTACTCTGCAGTGGGAAGGGCATACAGTTGCGCTACTCGGAGATCGAGGGGCCGGGAAATCTACAACCGCAGCCTACCTGCTTAATAATGGGTTCATCCTTTTAGACGACGATCTAATGGTCACGGACCTGTCGTCGAAGCCCTTCAGAGTTTATTCAGGTAGCACCCAGATTCGTTTGCGTCCGTCGTCTGCAGAGATTATCGGAGATGGATTCAGTGACCTGCCGGTTGCCCATCCTTATGAATCAAAACGACTGCTATCGGTGGATCAAGTCGTAAGCGATGTCGAGCTCGAGCCTGCATCACTTTTTATCTTGAAATGGTCAGAGAACGACACTCCTCCTGCAGTTTCGCAGATGTCTAAGTCGCAGGCACATCTTGCGCTCATGATGAATACGTATATTGCAAAGCTCGATGTGATACCTGAACAAAAGAGAAATTCGTTCGATCGGTGTAAGACGCTGCTCTCCTCAGTAAGTGTATTCGAGTTGACACGACCTCGCACGTTGGCGTCGCTGCCGTTGGTCCAAGAGGCAATATGCTCGGCTTTAGGTCAAGCCTCGACGCTCCCAAGTCAGATCAACAACGACAGTGACACCACATCACTCTAAGTGGATTAATCGTCGGCAGAGAGTTTCAAATATTTTAAATTTATTGTCCTCGAGCCGATTAATGAATTCTGATCGACCGCGATAAATCCACGTGTCTGACGGTTCAATGGTCTTGAAAACCAGGTAGAGGTGGTTTGTCCGAGCTCCTGGGCAAACTGATCGGTATGCCTCCGGGGATAAACAAGTCCTACGGCCCTTCAGCTGATCTGCGAGTCGAACTGTTTAAAAGGTAAGTTCTCAAATTGAATAAATTTAAGTTGCCTCTGCGAGTTCGTATCTAATGGCACATTCACCCGATACAAATCTCTCCCCTGAGCTGGGTCTGCTGGTTGCGTGCGCCCGGGCCATCGGTATGGAAGAGGATGGGCTCGATCACGTTCGAATGACCATCCGGAACAGACCGCCCGAGTGGAGGATGATGGGATCGGTCGCTCGGAGGCATAAAATGGTGGGCGTACTGAACCGATTCGTTCAACATCTCGGATCGGAAATTGACCCACGAGCCGTGGAAGCAATGGCGGCGCTGTCACGGCAGTCGGCAGTCTTTACGTTGAGCAGACTCGAACACCTGAAGCAGGTTGTCCGGGAATTTGAAGGCGCAGGGATTCCCATCGTGCCGTACAAAGGAATTGCGCTGGGACAGCAGATTTACGACAACCATGCACTGCGGCCTCCCGGAGACATCGACGTTGTCGTGCGTCCGCGGGATGCAAGAAAGGCGAAGCAGATTCTATTCGACCTCGGCTACCGTCTCAGGTATCCAATCGCGGAGGATGAACAGGAGTTCAGACTCGAGGAGCGATACTGCGAAGAGTTCGTCATGCCGCCCAACATTATGGTGGAGCTGCACTGGGCGTTTACAAACAAGGCAATCCGCTTCTCGATCGATGTGGATGAGCTCTTTGAACGCCTCGAGACGATGGATCTGGGCGAGACGACCGTCAGGGCATTCGCACCGGAAGACCTGCTGCTGATCCTGTCCGTTCACGGCTCGAAGCACCACTGGGAGCATCTCGAGTACATATTCGCAATCTCGGAAATCGTACGGCGCTTCGATCTGGACTGGCAGGTTGTTCTGAAGCGCGCGGGGGAAACGGGCGCGCGGAGAAAGCTGTTTCTCGCCCTCCGAGTCGCTCATGAACTCATCGGCATGTCGCTTCCTGCAACCATTCACGAGCAGGTGTATGCAGATCCACGCGTCGAACGCATGGCTGCTCTCATTCCGGGGTATCTGGAGAATCCACCGGAAACGGACGAGAACGCCGGAAGCAGCGAAAGCGACTTGTTCCACTTCACACTCCAGGACAGCGTCCGCGACCGGGCACGTTACCTGTTCTACCGAATTACCACTCCAAGTGACCCGCAGGATTGGAAAGTGTGGCGGGCGGGACCGATCATGATCCCCGTCCACGGATTCATTCGGCCCTTCAAGCTTCTGGGGAAGCTGGGGCCGGCCATCTGGTCGAAGATTCGCAGCGACGATTCTCCGCTCGACTCCAACGGTACCGACAACGGTGTGTCGGCGGACGTTGCAACCGATCGAGCAGCTGCCTGAATCATGCGACGTAGACAGAGAATCGTTAAACGCGGAATGGACATCGTCGGCGCCTCAGCGGCACTGGTCCTGTTCTCTCCACTCATTCTGCTGGGAATGTTCGCCGTGCGCATCTCGATGGGCTCGCCGGTCTTCTTTCGGCAGGAACGGCCAGGTTATAAGGGCAAGCCCTTCGTCATGGTAAAGCTCAGAACCATGCGGCACGCGGTCGATTCCAGCGGACGACTTCTCTCGGATGCGGATCGGATGACGCGTACGGGTCAGCTGCTTCGTAGCACGAGTATCGATGAGCTGCCGGAATTCTGGAACGTGCTCAAAGGGGAGATGAGTCTGGTAGGCCCGCGCCCTCTGCTGATGCAGTACCTCGAGCGATACACTCCCGAACAGGCCCGGCGGCACGACACCCGACCAGGAATCACGGGGTGGGCGCAAATCAACGGCCGCAACGACATCGATTGGGACGACCGCCTCGCAATGGATGTATGGTACGTAGACAACCAGTCCTTCGGTCTCGACGTGAAGATCTTGTGGCGGACCGTCCTTACGGTCTTTCAACGCGAAGGTGTCTCGGCCAAGGGGCACGTCACGATGCCTGAATTCACCGGATCGGACGGCGGACGATGAGTCGGTCGCTTTTCATTTATGGTGGAGGAGGCCATGCTCGCGTGATCATCTCCACTGCTCGTGCGGCGGGAGTCAACGTGCGAGGCATATTTGACGATGACGCGCAAAAAGCCGGCTCCACAATCGACGGGTGCCCTGTTCTGGGCGCGTTCGATATGGACATGCCTGAGGAAAGTGAGCTGATCCTGGCCATCGGCAGTAACGACGTCAGAAAGCAGATCTCGGAGAGGCTGGACGAACGCGTTCGGTGGGCGACTCTCGTGCATCCGAGCGCAATTCTGGACACTACCGTCGAGGTAGGCGAAGGATCGGTCGTGTTCGCAGGCGTGATCGTACAGCCGGGGACCTCCATCGGCCGGCATGTGATTCTGAATACCGCCTCCACAGTCGACCATGACTGCCGTGTGGGCGACCAT
>CBFGXY010000068.1:0-8125 GCA_965652945.1 uncultured bacterium | reverse complement strand
GCGTGATGAGAAGTGACTATGGTGGTCTTTTTGGAAGGAGCCGTCATAGCGGGACCATTCACCTTACCCATCGTCTTGAGAATCTCGGGCTGGCAACCGCTGCACGACTGGTCTGGCGTGGTCGGTATGGATTCGCCGACACGAACGGAAGCCTCGTCCTCGACCATGAGGATGAGTACGCTTCGGGATACGCCATGCTAAATCTGACGGTCACGAAATCATTCGGTCCCGCCCACTTCCAGCTCGGCGTGCGCAATGCCATGGATTACGTAAATCCAACCGCCCTGCCTAATCAACCCGGCCGCACGTTTTTCGTGGGAGCCGGCTATTCGTTCTAGTTCGCCACACAACGACAACGTTTATGCGTACTCACTATATACCTGCATTAGTCGTCATCCTTGCGCTGTCAATCTCAGCATGTGATTCTGTCAGCAGCAACGAGGCCCTTCCTGATCCGCTCGAAACGATCCTCGTTGAAAACCTTCCGGCAGATCCGACCGAACACAACCATGAAACCGGCGAAGTGCTCGATCCTACCAATCGGTTTACACTTTTTAGCCTTCGTGACGACGACGTCATATTGAGCTACAGCAGTTCCAACCGCTCCGATTCGGTGTCTACCGCATGGGATATTGGATTCCGCGGCACCACGATCATTGCAAACGGTGGCGATTCGGGTCCTGGTGAAGGAGGCCTTCAGATTGTCGAAGGGATCTTCGAACAGATCGAACAGGCACCTTCAGACAACTTCGAAGATTCGAACAGCAACTGGTACTCGTACGATATGGCGACGCACGTCATCAGTCCGACTCCAGGGCGCGTTCTCATCGTACGGACGGCCGATGGGCGATATGCAAAGCTTCGCATCCTGAGTTACTATAAGGATGCACCGGACACACCCTCCCTCATGGATCCGGCTCGGTATTATACATTTGAGTATATCTTCCAGCCGGATGGTTCAACGGATTTCCCTGCTGCCGAATGAGACGCATAATTCTGACAATCGGATTGCTCGTACCCGCTCTGATCCTGAGCGCATGTAATCGACAGGAGTCCGTAACTGACTCTGAGGATGATCCTCGAATCGTGGTCCTGGGTGGCTCCGTTGCGGAGACGGTTGTCGGCCTTGGGGCGGCGGACTGGATCGTTGCGCGTGACGATGCATCCGTTTATCCGGATACGCTGCTCAACTGGCCCAGCGTCGGGTACTTCCGGATTATTGGCGCGGAGGCCGTACTGTCGGTCAATCCAACCCTCATCCTTGCAGACGCTGCGGCTGGACCGGAGACGGCTCTTCAGCAGCTTGAAAGCACCGGAATTCGCGTAGTCCGACTTCCGGGAGGTCCTTCACCCGACGATATCGAAGCGCAGGTGCGCGCGATCGCGGAGGAACTCGGTCTGGAGGATAGAGCTGAAGACCTGATCGACGACATGCGAAATGATCTGGCAACTGTAGATGACGTCGTTGCCGAATCAGGTCGGCATCCCCGCGTTCTGTTAGCTCTGGGGCAGGATGGTGGTCCGCTTACCTTCGCAGGCTCAGGAACAAACGCACACGAGTTCATCCGACTCGCTGGCGCAGAGAACGTATTCGCTGATGCGGATGGCTATAAGCCTATGAGCGCGGAAGCCATCGTTCAGTCGGCTCCGGAGATTGTGATCTTGCTTCGGCGTACCGTCGAATCGTTTGGCGGCGTGGACAACATTTCATCTCGTCCGGAGATGCGAGGCATCGATCCTCGTATCATCGTGCTGCCGGACGAGGCACTGGGCTTCGGTCCAAGCCTTGGCGAGTTTGTGTTGGACTTTGCGTGCCGGATCCACGCGACGGATGGAGAGACGCTCGAGGCGTGTGAAGACGCCGGTGAGATCGAGGGACTTCGCTCATGAACACGGCTGCCCCGGCAATGAGTTACAGTAGCGCGCTTCGACGTGGGCCGGTTACTCTCGGCTTGCTCGGCATCGGTCTGCTATTGATGATTGCTCTTGCCGTGGGAATCGGAAGTGTCTGGATTTCGATACAGGATGTGGTGGCCATTCTGCTTTCGTCGATCGGTATCGAGACGAGCAGCACGTTTTCGGAGCAGCAGGAGCTCGTCCTCATCCACATCCGGCTACCGCGCGTCCTGCTGGGTGCTCTCATTGGAGCGGCGCTGGGCGTCAGCGGTGCATTGATGCAGGGGTTGTTTCGAAATCCGCTCGCTGAGCCAGGTCTGGTTGGTGTATCGGCGGGAAGCGCAATGTTCGCGGTCATGTTCATCGTGCTCGGAAGCGGACTGGCACTTCCACCCATCATTCAGATGCATGCTCTTTCGATCGCTGCCTTTGCCGGCGGATTGATCACGACATTTGTCGTTTATGGGCTTGCAACGCAATCAGGCCGAACGGCCGTGGCGACGCTGCTCCTTGCCGGCGTTGCTCTCGGGGCCCTGGCTGGAGCCGTGACCGGATTGATGTACTTCATGGCAGATGACGTGCAGTTGAGGACGATCACTTTCTGGACCATGGGTTCGCTGGGCGGTGCCACCTGGAGCGCGCTCGCCGGTGCGGCACCCTTACTTTTGCTCGGGATCCTCGGTGCACCGTTTCTTGCTCGCTCGTTGAACGCGATGTTGCTCGGCGAGGCGGAAGCCTTTCATCTCGGCATCCGTACGGAGTATGCGAAACGCATTACGATCGTCCTGGTGGCTCTGGCCGTTGGCGCGGCGGTCGCGGCCGCAGGTGTCATCGGCTTCGTGGGACTTATCGTGCCGCATCTGGCGCGGTTGCTTCTGGGTCCGGATCATCGCGTACTGATTCCCGCCTCTGCTCTGATTGGTGCGATCTTGCTTCTTTGCGCGGATCTGATTGCTCGTACGATCGTGGCACCTTCTGAGCTTCCCATAGGTATCGTGACGGCACTTGCAGGAGCCCCGTTCTTCCTCTGGCTGCTTCTCAGAGAACGTCCATCTGAACATTGGGCCTGATGCTGATACTCGATCAAATACGTGTTCAAGTCGGAGATGCCACGCTGCTGAGCGATGTATCGCTTCGCGTAGAGCCCGGCGAGATCGTGGCGGTAGTCGGACCCAACGGCGCCGGGAAAAGCACGCTGTTACGCGTCGCTGCCGGCGAACGAATGCCGACAGAGGGCGTGACTACCATCGACGGAAAGCCGATCAATCAGATCGATCCCAGGCAGCTTGCGCTTTTCCGTGCGGTCCTGCCGCAACAGAGCTTCCTTCAGTTTGGTTTTACGGTGGGCGAAGTGGTTCTTCTGGGGCGCACTCCCCACGCACAGCGGCCATCACGAAACGCTGACAGAGAAGCAGTCGCCTGGGCGATGGACAAAGTCGAGATTACGCATCTGCGAGAGCGGAGGTATCCGTCGCTGTCCGGTGGCGAGAAGCAGCGCGTCCACCTGGCCCGCGCCCTTGCACAACTTGGCGACCCACGCTCAGCCGACAAGCCTGGTTATCTCCTCCTCGATGAGCCCACAGCGAGCCTCGACCTCGCCCATCAGCATGCCGTACTTCGCACTGCTCGAGATATCGCTGACTCAGGTTGCGGAGTTCTGGTGATTCTCCACGACTTGAACCTGGCGGCCGAGTATGCCGACCGGATGGCCATTCTGAGCAAAGGTGAACTTCTTGCGGACGACACGCCGAAGCGCGCGCTCGATCCCGTCATCATTGAAGAGGCATTCGGCATACCCGTCTTCGTCATGGATCATCCGTGCAGGGCATGCCCGCTGGTGGTCACGGCTCCTGCCGGAGTAAACGGACGTCGTGCTCCTTTCGAACTTGAAACCTTGCACCAATAGCATTCATCATGGGATCGTCTCAAACATCCACTGCCCGAACCCCTGCCTCCGTCTACGAAGCCGCTGCCGCGTTTCGGGATAAAAATCCGCGTGCACGTGCTCGTAATGTGGCCGAAGGAATCGGCGTCTCGGAAGCAGAGCTCGTTGCCTCGCGAATCGGCATGCCCGGCGAGTTGGTGGTTCGCCTCAAGCCGGCATTTCCAGAGATTCTGATGGAAATTGCAGCGCTGGGTCCGGTTATGGCACTAACCCGAAATCACGCCTGTGTGCATGAAAAGACGGGAGTATACAAAGACGGGAAAATGATGAAGGAGGCCTCGATGGGACTCTTCAACAACGAGGATATCGACCTCCGTCTGTTTTTCCGCACCTGGGGCGCAGGTTTCTTTGTGGTGGATGAACCTCGGATGTCGCTCCAGTTTTTCGACAAAGAGGGTACGGCCGTACATAAGATCTACGCCGTTGATGAGACGGATCGCCTTGCGATGCGTTCACTGGTCGAAGCATACACGGCAGCCGATCAGAGCCCGGGATTCGAACCTGAGAGAATCGAGCCGGCGGAGGTTCGGGAGCTCGACGAAATCGATACCGACGGCTTCGTAGAAGCGTGGCGCGCGCTGGACGACACACATTCGTTTTACCCGTTGCTGCAAAAGTTCGGAATATCGAGGCGGCAGGCCGTCGAAGTAGCGCCATCCGAATTCGTGCAGAAAGTCGAGCGGACTTCCTATAGGGACATACTGGAGAACGCTGCCGAATCCGGTCTCGAAATCATGGTATTTGTCGGCAATGACGGCTGCGTGCAGATCCACACCGGTCCGGTAAAAAAGCTTGCCACCGTCGGTCCGTGGTTCAACGTCCTTGACCCCGGATTCAACCTTCATCTCAAAGAAGAAGCCGTAGCGGAAGCCTTCATTGTCGTAAAGCCTACAGTCGACGGGCCGGTTACCGCGCTCGAGGTCTTTGACAGTGACGGCGAGCTCATTCTGCAGTTCTTCGGTAAACGCAAGCCAGGAATTCCTGAGATGCAGGAATGGCGTGACCTGCTCGAAACCTTGCCTGTCTGAGTCGACCGGAGTATGCCCGGCCGAATCGCACTCTCGAGGTCTCGCCGCCGACAGCTTGACACGATGGCGGGCACGCTCCCTGGATCAGCATCTGAGGTTCGGGCAATTCAGGCAGGTGGATGGGCTCACGAGGTCTGATCTCGAGCGCTTCGCGGCTGTAGTGGGAGTCGAAGTTCATCGTGTTCCCAATCGCAGCGTATTCGCTCAATACGGGATCAATTCGTAGCCTTCCCCTACTCCTCCTGCGTATGGTTACCGAATGGCAGAACCTCTTCCAAGCCGACACGAGCTTACAGAGCGCCTGTTCGAGCGGCAGTTCACTCACCTGCTTGCACTGATCGTATTGCTCGCGACGGTCTACCTCGTCGCGAAGAATGTCGAATCGATCACGAGCGGATCTCTGGGCCGAATATCTTCTCGCGGGTGGTTATGGATCGTCGTAGGGACTGCCATCGCCCATCAAGTCTACACCTGGCTGTCCTGGAGACTTGAACTGCATGCTCGAGCGTTCACGAGGACCTTCCCCACCAACGGCTTCAGGATTTATAAGGCGGGTTTCGCCGCGCTTGGTCTCAGCCGGTTTCTGATCGTCGCCCTCGCGGTAGCCAACCGAGGATCACTCGATCTGCCCGTTGTAATACAGTGGGGTCTGTCGGGCGTTTTTCTGGTGATATCCGGATATCTGTTTTATTCGGTTGTCAGATACTTCGGAATAAACCGGGCTGCGGGCCTGGACCATTTCGACCGCGATGCTCGCGACTGGCCAATGGTGACGGACAGGATCTTTCGTTTCACATCCAACGGTATGTACCTGTTCGGATTTCTCGCGATGTGGGTTCCGGGTCTTGTTCTGGAATCCGCCGGAGCCCTACTCGCGGCGGGATTCCATCATGCGTACATCTGGGTTCACTACTATAGCACGGAAGCCCCCGATATGGCTTATATCTATGGCGATCGGTAGAAGCAATTCATGTGCGGACGCCCTCATCCTGAGCTCTCGCTTCCCACCCATTGCACCGCATGTTGCAGCAGCTCGGTTGCCGTAGCAAGGTTCAGCTTTGTCTTGATTCGTGCCCTGTAGGATTCGACTGTCTTCACCGAGAGATGGAGTCGTTCCGCGATCTCGCGTGTACCCAGTCCGCGGCCGGTAAGCTCGAACACTTCCAGTTCTCGATCACTCAGAACCTCCATATGCGATTCCGCGATGCTGGTCCGCCCGCTCATCATTCCCATGAGCAGCCTTTCGTTGATTTCGTCGCTCACATAAATGCCCCCTCGGAGAACGCGGCGGACGGCCTGCACAATAACATCTCCTGCTTCCAGCTTCATGATGTAACCACGAGCACCCGCCCTAATCACTCGTTCCGCATACAGGGTTTCGTCATGACGTGAAACTACCAGGATCGGCAGGTCGGGGTGCAGCGCCAGTAGATGCTTGATCAACTCGAGGCCGCTCATGCCCGGTAGTGAGATATCTACTACGGCCACATCTGGCACCTCTTCGTTGACAATGTCGAGAGCCTCTTCCGCACTTGCGGCCTGCTGATATACCGTGAGATCGGGCTCCGACTCGAGTGTCATCGCCAACCCTTTGCGCATCAAGGGATGATCATCGACGAGAAGTATCTTTTTCATACCTGTACAATAAAAAGTATAGTGGTTGCATTGGTTGCGCTCAAACTTCCGCTTCGTGAGAGGCTTCGGCCGACTTCTTATCGCGATCCATTTGAGGCACAGAACAGGATATGATCGTGCCTCCCGAGGGACCTCTCACAATATCGAGTATTCCCCCGATGATACGCGCGCGATAATGCATGATGTTGACACCCATGCCGCGATCGTCAGATAGCTTCTCGGGAAATCCGACGCCGTTATCAATCACTCGGAGCCGGATCTCGTTTTTGTCCGAAGTGAGTTCGATCGTGATTTTTGTTGCTTTGCCGTGCTTGACGGCATTGCTCACGGCCTCCTGCGCAATGCGATATAAATGCCCCGCCGCCGTGTTGTCCGCCACCTGTGGATGACCGATCTCTTCAAAGGAGCATTCGACGCTAAACAGGCGCTGCGCATTTACAGACAATCGATAAAGTGCAGTTGCCAGGCCATTGGCTTCGAGTTCCACTGGAATCAGGCCACGTGCAAGAGCCCGAGCGTACTGGTCGGCTTCTTTCACCATGTCCGTCACCTCAGACACGTCAGGGGCCAGGAGGTGCCCGTCGTCGCGCAGCCGGCGGGCAAGATTCTGTCCGATGAGTCCGATGCCCGTCAGCATTTGTCCGAGACCGTCGTGCAGGTCCTGACCGATGCGCCGGCGCTCCTCATCACTGATCTCGAGCACCCGCTGCTCGAGTACACGCCGATCCGTGATGTCTCGGATGATCCCTGTAAAAATCTTCCGCTCTTCCAGCTGCACTTCGCTCACCGCCAGGTCCATGGGAAACAGTGTTCCATTCTTACGCCTCCCGGTCACTTCACGGCCGATCCCAATGATATTCTGGCGACCCGTCTCGTGGTACCGTTCAATGTACATATCGTGCTCGCTCTGATACGGTTCAGGCATCAGCATTTTGATGTTCCGTCCCACCACCTCCTCGGCCTCATACCCAAAGATCTTCTCAGCCGCCTGATTGAACGACTCGACCGTCCCCCTCGCATCGATGGTTATAATGGCATCAACTGTGGTTTCCAGAATCGCACGAGATTTTGCTTCGCTATCTCGCAGCGCTTCCTCCGTCTGAACTCTTTCAAGAGCTGCTGCGAGCACATTGGCCACGACTCGAAGAAAGTTGACATCGTCTTCGCTGAAATCACGCTGCCGCGAAGCCTGAACGCTCAGAACGCCGAATGATCGACGTTCACTGGCGATCACCACGCTCATTCCAGACACCACGTCAAGTGATTCGACGTCTCGTGAGGTCTGCCCGTCGCCCGACGAGACGTCGTTGCCTGCATAGGCCCGGAGTTGTAGATCCTCGCTACCGTCGATCCGTTCCATCACCTTGCATACGTCCACGTCGAGCAGTTCGGCCGTAGAGCGAACGGCAAAGTGCATGAGCGTATCCATTCCCGCACCTCCCAGCGCCTGCCTGCCGAGATCCGCCACTGCCGCCTGCTGCCGAGCCCGGAGCTCAAGTTGCGCCTGCACCTTCAATCGTTCATCGACCACAGAGATCTTTTGTTCGACGAACGCAAGTCGAGCATCCACTCTGTCATACGTCCGCGTCCCGAGTACATAATCATCCGCACCGGCTTCGAG
>CBFGXY010000067.1:0-8211 GCA_965652945.1 uncultured bacterium | reverse complement strand
AGATCACCGAGCAGGAATTTTTGAGTCAAGTCGCGGAGGTCAACGAGCAGCTTCAGACCGCGCAGACCGCACTTCGAAGGCAGATGATGCTGCCCGATGGGACCCTGGTCCTCCCGGTAGATGCGTCTCTTTCTCCTATTCCGATCGCGCTGGACACGTTGGATCAATTACTTCAACTCGCGGCCGTTCACCGGCCGGAGATTGCGATGGCGGAAGCGGGCGCACAAGCTCGCAGCGCGTTGCTCGAAGTTGCACGATCGAATTATTATCCGAAAGTATTTATTGCTGGAACGACGGTGCTGGGTGTTGCCGCAGGGAGACATCGCCAACCGAATCCGTTCGTCGGCGATGCTTTTCGAAGTCGAACCGCCGGTGCGGCGATCGGACTGAGAATGAATCTGAATGTGGCTCAAACGCGTGCAGAAGTAGAGCAGGCGCGAGCCGAGCTGAATGAAGTCAAGTTCCAGCAGGAGGCGGCCGTTCAACTCATAGCGTTTGAAGTCGAGGAAGCATATCGCCGGGTTTCAATCTCAACTGCGCGCATGGATACGCGCCGGCGCTCACTTGACATTGCCCGGGAGTGGCTCCGCACCGAGCAGATCAACTTTGACTTAGGCTTTGGAAGCGCCCAGAACCTTATAGATGCTGTCCAGACAACAATGCAGCTCGAAGCAGGCTATCTCGAAAGCGTGCACGGCTACAATTCAGCGGTGCTCAAATTGCTCGATTCCGCGGGCATACTTGTGAATCGAGTGCAAAGCGAAGTGGGATTCTCGCAATAGGCATGTTTGTTGTTGAACAATAGACCAAACACCCTGACGACAACGAATGCGTACCACTATGAGAGCAATTTCGGTTCTGTTTCTAATGATTGGGCTGATGATCTTGCCGGTACAGTCTGTATTGGCTCAAAACGGCCGCCAGGAAATCCGGCAAATGCTCGACGAACGCGACCGTGAGATCAAGGCGATTCTGGGTACTCGGGACACATTCACGGATGCGCAGCGAGAAAAGCTGAAGGTTCTCATCAATGATGTGATCGATTTCGAGGCCATGGGCAAGACGGCACTCGGACCGCACTGGAATGCCATCACGCCTGCTCAGCAGAAGGAATTTGTGGAAGTATTTGGAGACGTTGTGAGGGCGCAATCGTTGTCTAATCTGGACATCTATCGTTCCGACGTCGAATACGACGATATCGATGTATCCGGTTCGCGCGCTACCGTTGCCACCACGGCTACCCATGGTGAAACCCGGATACAAGTATCCTATGATCTAATGAAGCAGGGTGGCGAATGGTACGTCACGGATATAATTCTTGATGGCACCAGTACAGCTCAAGGGTACGCCAACTCATTTCAGCGAGTTTTTGCCCGTCACGGTTTCGATCGCCTGATGGAAAGCCTCAGAGCCCGCGCCTCCCGATAATCCTCGCATTGTAGGTACATAGCATAGTTTATCATTATATTTTTCGCGAACCGGCTTAAGACATTGACGTTAGTGCGGGCTTCGAGCCGATTGCGTTCATGATTCCGTCTATCTTTTGGAAGGATACGTTCTACATACCTATGGCCCTGAACGCTACGTTCGGCATGCGGTAGCATCGGCGAGCACGATCCTTCGGTACGACCAGGATCGGCCCATCGCTCTGTACTGTCCGCCAAAGCATAAGGCGTATCTGGAAGCGCATGGTCTGGATTCGCTCTTCTCGATCATTGCACCGCTTCCTCCCGAGCATCAGTCGATCGTCGGATTCAAGCATCATCTGCACCGATTCATGCCCTTCGATCGGTGTCTGTTCGTCGATGCGGATATGATATGGTGTCGTGATCCGAATCCGCTCTGGCAGCAGCTGGCTGCTTTCGACTTCACTGCGACGGGTCTCCCTCGCGCCGATTTTTTCTTCGGCGGCCCAAAGGGAATCGCAGTTTTATGGGACATCCTGCTCGACCGGCGCAGGCAGACTCTTGGTCGGTTCGGTCTGACCCATTTACCCCGCGTACAGGCAGGGATGATTTACGCCGGCGACCGCGAGCAATGTCAGGAGGTTTGCGAAGCAGCGCAGGACTTCCTCTCGCGTCGATCAGAAACGCATTTCCGTAGTCGTCTCGAGGAAGGCCGGAGCGAAGAGTCGTGTGAATGGAGCCTGGCAATGGCCATGAGCCTGCTTGAGCTTCCGGTCTATCCCTGGTTGCAGGGCTACAACAGTCCGCAGCTCGACTTCATCGAAGGAATGACTATCCACGATGAGGACTTTCACGAGGTTCGTTGCCGCTATTACACGGATCCGTTCCTGTATAATCTGCGCGGTCTGAAATCCCCGGCTCTCCGCGAAACGTTGATGTCCATCGTATCTCGACTTCCGGGGCGGGGAGATGTCTTGATGGTGAAGCCTTTCACGCTACACTTCGGCTGGTTGCATCACAAGCGGACGTTTCTGGAGTTTGCGGAACGCCGGTGGGAGGAACTCTGCCGGGCCCAGCCTGCCGTCGCGGCGGTTTCCTGAATCACGATCGCTGCAGCAGATGGATGAGAAAAACAGTCTCGTCCTGATACTGAAGCACGGTGAAGCACAAAATGATGGCTGCGATCACCGTCGGATTTAACGCTAGCACCACAACGGGTGCATATGCCGGTACCCGCGCCACGGCGCTAAAGTCTATGACGGCGCGAATCGTCGCATACAACGAGACAGCAAGCCACAATCCGAGGAGCAACAATACACCGGTGATTTGTTGAACTTCAGTCAGCGTCTCCGTGGATCCATAAAGTCCCAGTCCTGCCATCATGAGGATCAGAAGCGGCCAGTGAGGCCAGACCACCAGCATCGTCGCCTGACCGATACCCAATGCAAATCTCGTCCGCGATATGAGCATTATTAAAATGATCCAACCAAGGACGAGCCCGGCATAGATCGCACCAATAAGCAGGATAAACATCCAGGTGGAGCTGGTCGCAGGTGCCAGGAAGAATACGAAGCCTTCGGGCATCCATTCGAGAAGTACCCTAAACGCGAACGACTCGTCGATCACGTTCACTACCAGCCCCGCCGTCACACCGGCCGCGATCGAGAGGGCAATCAACAGGACGAATGAGCTGCCCAGCAGCAGCTCGCGTCCCTCCCGGAGCGCATCACGGTAGAAGCCGTGTGCGAAGAAATACCGGGGGAGCATTTGCTGCAATCGCGGCGACAGCGCGTAGGTGAGACCCACCAGCAGCACCGACGCCCATCCGAAAATGATTACCCATGGTACGTCGCGCTTTATTTCCTCGCCGTAGGGAAACGCGAACGTGGATTGCCGCCCGCTTGCAATTCCTGCGGCGACCTCAAACGCCGGGCGCTCTTCCATTTCCACATCATGGAGACCGTAGCGGGTGATATAGGGGTTCGGATCGCCATCGGATAGTAGCGGAAGCTCGTGCGAGCTGTCGCGCCATCGGTAAACAAAAATTGCGGTGGCAGCGGGAGCGAGCCGGTCGACGAGCAGGTCGTTGAGGACACGTTCGAGATACTGTCCCTGCTGTTGAGGGGACCGGGGGTTCTGGAGTCCGTCCGGAACGTCCGTCCGAATCCATGATCCGGCACCTGCCAACCCCGCCGGCGTCTCGTGACTGGCGTTCCAGGAGCGAAGGCGGTCCGCCGGTTCCTCATGGTCTGGGCCATCGATCAGTACAAAATCGACGTGAGCCGAACACTGATCATGGGAAGCAAATGGCGTTACATAATAGAATTGCAGGTCGATTTCGGATAAGGACCGTCCGTATTCTACGATCTCGCGGATAACATCGCATGTCCTCGGATCGGATGAATCGACGTATCTGGCGACACCGAACGTCTGTGCTGACCGGTGATTCTGTGCGGTATTAATCGCAAGCTCCAGCATCTGACGTGCGTGCTCGAGCGAGTCTCTTATTTGCGACGCGGGCAGATATTCAACGGGGAGTTCCTGGTAAAGGGAAAGTCCTAAGTCATCGGCCAGCTGCAGCAAACGACTATCCTGGATGATATTGGTCCGGATAGCCGTAAATCCCGATGCGCGAATTTTCCTGAGGTCTGAAGCGGACGTGGAGAAGTCGTCGGACTGTTGCCACACCACCCCGACCACGGGGACCTGGCCGGCCGATACGGGAGCGCCGAACTGGACCAGGATGAGTGCGGCAAGCAGCCCTGCCGCCTGTCTCACATGCGCCTGGAGGCATCGCCGATAGGTAGTGATCAACCGCTGAATCAAATCAACTGAGGGAATAAAAGCTGCGTGTTGAACTATGTGAGTTTCAGGCCACAGAACAAATCGATCAGATCAAGGCGTGCAAGGAGGCGCGACTGAGGCGTACTGTTGTACGCTGCAGGGAGCGCCGACGACGCAGAACGCCGAGCGGATCGATTTTTCAACGGCCTGATAGTGGTGATCGATTAGATATCGCCGTTGTCTTTTCCGGTTCATGTGCATACAGTTACGTCAGTGTCACGACGAAGCGTTGCTCTCGGCGGATCCTGGCTGATATATTTCGGTTTGGGCGGCGACGACACTCGTCGCACAACGTCCGTTCCATGAACAGGAGATACTGCAATGAATCGATCTGCTTCAATTCCACATATAATAGTTGCCTTGCTACTGGTTTTTGTTGTCTCTTCGGAGAAAGCGAAGGCCCAGACGTCCTTTGAGCTTGGCCCGCGCATCGGGTATGAGGTTGACGATTGGGAATCTTTCTTTATTGGTGCCGACGCCCGGATCGGATTGGCGGCCTTACCGATCGCAATCAACCCGTATTTCGACTACTATTTCCTGGATGTCGATAATGTGTCGCTGGTGCAACTTGGTGCGAACGCTTTGTACGAGTTTGGAATCATGAATCAGGTGTTTACGCCATACGCAGGTGCCGGCCTCGCCATCTCGAGGATATCATACGATATCTCGGGCGTCGACAATGATACCGAAATGGGTTTGAATCTGCTGTTTGGATCTCGGTTCGGATTTGGACAAATGCGGCCGTTCGTACAGGCGCAATTTACACTTGGAGATGCAGATTTCTTCTCACTGGCCGGAGGACTTCTCTTCCGAATAGGCGGATAGTATCCGAGCCTATGCCGGCACCTCTGATCCACGGGTAATCCAACAGTAGTCGGGTACCCGTGGATCGGCTGTTTTACTACCTACGCAAGCACCATCTACTCTCGGTCCCTTTCTCCGGATTTGCTGCATGCTGGCCTTGGATCGATGGAGACAGCGCCACGGCCCAGTCGTTCTACCTGGTGACGAACAGTCCGCACACAATATCGCGTCATGACCATCACCGTAACTGGAAGCACCGGTACCATAGGAACGGAACTGATACGACTCCTTTCCTCTGCCGACGTACCGGTTCGTGCCGTCCTCCGGGACTTCAATCGCGCACAGGATCTACCGCACATAGTATGGACGCGGGCGGATCTAAATCAGAAAGGGATGCTTGACGCGGCATTGGCTGGAACTGCCACACTGTTCTTGCTAACCGGTAATGCAGTCGGTTTTGGTGAGACGCAGATCAATGTGATCAGAACTGCTGAGCGCCTTGGTGTAGAGCACGTCGTGAAGCTATCCGCACTCGGAGCCTCTCCCCGAACGAAGGCGCCGCTTGCCCGCGAACATTATGAAGCGGAACAGGCCCTTGAAGAGTCTGAGATGGAATGGACCATCTTGCGTCCCCATACCTTCATGCAGAACTGGCTTGGCGAAACGGCTGATACCGTACGCAGTGAGCGGCAGATTTATGCAGCGATAGGAGAGGGGCGTGTCCCGTTCATCGATGCTCGAGATATTGCGGCGGTTGCAGCCGAGATCCTGATGAATCCGTCGAAACACGCGGGCGAGAAATATGTGCTTACCGGCGGAGAGGCGG
The DNA here is from genome assembly GCA_965652945.1 of uncultured bacterium. Taxonomy (GTDB): domain Bacteria; phylum Bacteroidota; class Rhodothermia; order Rhodothermales; family CAZKDQ01; genus CAZKDQ01. Next base: position 2,331 of record CBFGXY010000067.1, on the reverse strand, counting down.
TTGGGTATCAGGTTCTCGCCGATTCGTTGACCGACGAACTGGGCGAAGAGGTTACGTATCGACGCCTCTCGATGGAGGAGATGCGTGCCAGATTAGAACAGCAAGGCATGAGCTCGGCGGCAATCGAATCGATGCTGGCGCTTGCAGCCTACCAGAAAGCGGGCGGTCCCACCGAACGAGTTTCGGATGCCGTAGAGAACATTCTGGGACGGGCCCCGCTAACGGTTCGTGATTTCGTCCGGGATCATAAAAAACATTTTACGCAGGATGGGCCGTGAGCAATGCAGTGTGGCCTTCGAGTTTTCCAGCGAGGAGCCTGCCCGATTGCCACACTCGATCCACCGTCGTACCCGGACAGGTTCCTTAATCGGCCTGTTCTCGAATCATCTCGCCGGCAAGCCATCCCAGTGCCATTGCCGTTGACGCAGTATTTCCCGAAACCTGAATGGGCAGTACGGAGATATCGACCACGCGCAGACCTTCGACTTCTCGTACGCGCAAATCGGGATCGAGCACATCATCGGCACTGTTACCCATCGAGGCAGATCCGACCGCGTGAGCGATCGTCATACCGGGCGACTGCGCCCAGCGGAGTGCGTCCTCGGGTGTCTTCACGTCATTGCCCGGTTCAACCTCTTCCTCGATAACATCTGCAAGAGGAGGCTGCGCGAGAATCTCACGCAGTTTTTCGATCGCTTTACTCGTTACCGTCCGATCCTTTTCCGTTTCAAAGTATCGAGCGGTGAGTTCCGGGGGTGCCTCCGGCGAGGCATCGGTGATATGAATTGAACTGGTCGTTTCCGGCTGGATCTGGTACGCGAGAAGATAGATACCCGGCCACGTGGCAGGGTCCATTCCCTCAGAGAAGTCCAAAGCGAAGGGAACGATGACGGACTGCACGTCGGGCACCTCCACGTCTGGAGAAGACTTGTAGTGCGCCATAATGTCGTACGCGGACGTTCCAACCGGACCTTTCCGTGTCACCAGATACTTTGCACCATGAATCATTTGCTTTGGAAACGTCGACAGCTGCAGCGTATTTCCGATTTCCCTTTTGAATCTTGCCTGTACGTAGAGACCGTGCTGTTCGATCATCCGTTCTCCGACATTCGGGCTTTCCACACGCAGATCGACGCCCGCCTTTTTCAACACCTCACCATTTCCAATTCCTGATCGTTCCAGAATAAGAGGTGTCTCAATTGCACCAGCCGAGAGGATGACCTCCCTCGATGCCCGATACTCAGTCGCTGTGCCGTTCGTGTTGGCGGCCACCCCCACGACGCGTTTGCCATCAAAGAGGAGGTGTCCCGCGTGTGTATCCGTAATGATGGTCAGATTCTTGCGATTTCGGATCGGATTGATAAATCGATTGACCGTCGACTGTCGGATCCCGTTTTTGATTGTGGACGGCGTGTAGCTAATCTGCTCTCCTTCCTGGGCGTTCAGGTCATCCACGAATGGTAATCCAGCGAGACCGGCGGCTGCGATGATCCGATCGACTGTTTCATCGCTCGATTTGGTGGGAACGGTCACTCCGAGGGGGCCGGATCCTCCACGCATGGGGGACGGTCCCAGCGAATGATTCTCCATCGATAGGAAAGCTCGAAGGAAATTGCTCCATCCCCAGCGGTCACTACTCAGACTGGCGAGTTGCTTATAAGCCGATTCGTAACCGCGGACGTACATCATACCGTTTATGGCGGTCGATCCTCCAAGACCTCGGCCGCGCATCCAGGGCTCTTCAAAATTAATGGGTCCAAATGGCTTGGACATGTATATCGAAGTGAACTTCGAATTCGACAGCGTGAAGAAGAAGCCCTTGGGTATATATATGAGGGGATTGAACCGGTTACTGCCGCCTCGCTCTATCAACAGCACGGACTTTCTTGGATCCGCACTCAACTGATTCGCAAGTACACCGCCTGATCCACCTGCGCCAATAACTATATAGTCGTAGGTTGCCATAATCGCCTGTCGAATGAGATGTAGGAAACACAGAGCCACACCCCTTCATCTCCGTGAGGCGTAGTTCCGTGCACTTTTGCACTTGTTAGACCAGTTGTCTGGTTCAGACTAAGGCGATCGGTGTGTCGAAAGTGTGAACATCCTGTACGGAGGTACTGAGGTATTGTACGTGTTGCACCGATTCGTATCGGCAGACGAGCGAGATCGTCATCAGAATTGAGATTTGGCCAAACAATAAGCCGCGCCCCGATTGTCGGGACGCGGCCTCCGTGTCGTAAGCCGACACGATTAACCACAGTTCACGGTCTGCGAGTGCAGATCGGAATCGCCTTGCTCAGGGGCCTGTGGTCGGGCTGGAGGGCCCTT
>CBFGXY010000066.1:0-8212 GCA_965652945.1 uncultured bacterium | reverse complement strand
GTGGCCGCGACGTTTCCGGCGAACGTGCATGTCCGTCAGATGCACGAACGAGAAATCTGCTCGGTCGTGCTCATCCCGGGATAAGAAACCGTTGGTACCCAGAGCGACTCCCGCGCCGCCGACAGCGAGGTTGCGGAGGAAGTCACGTCGAGACTGGCCGTTGATGGGCATAACTTTTATTACATGCTGAGGGGATAAGGACGGCTCGAAGATAAGAATCCCTATAAGATCGGTCTATGAAACCCGGCCGGATTGGACGGCCCACTTACGAAGAGTAGTATCTCAAACAAAAACGGGGGCACACCCTGTGGATGCGCCCCCGCCTGAGGTAGTACCTGAATGATGAGGTGATTACTTCACCAGCATCATCTGTCTGGTTTCGGCACGACCGTCAAACTCCATGCGGTAGATGTACATTCCGCTGGCCATGTTGCCGGCATCGAAGTTCACTTCATGAACGCCGGGACCTTCGTGGCTGTCTACCAGGACGTTCACCAGCTGTCCGACGGCGTTGTAGACCTGGATCCGTACGTGACCCGGATCACGCAGCGTATAGCTGATGGTGGTCGACGGATTGAACGGATTCGGGTAGTTCTGGTGGAGCTCGAACGCATCCGGCAGCTCCGCTACGCGTTCGCTCGACACACCAACGCCGGCTTCATGAGCGCCCATGTATGTCGTCTCAGCACCACGCTCGTTTCCGTCGATATCGACCTCCACCATATCGATGCGCGGAGCGAGCAGATCATCGTCGCCAATCGACGCGCCCGTCAGTCGGAGATCCGTCTCCGAGACGAACTCGACTTCCTTGGAGATCGAGTTACGGTCGGCTCGCGCCAGCGCCCTCCACACAGGTAGAGTTGCCTGATCGGTACCGTTGTAGTGTCCGATATTGCCATTCGGCACGTACAGGTTGTTGTTGTCAGAGTCCAGCTCATGGTCCACCGGCCAGTAAATTGCATATGCATTATCGGCTTCGTGCTCGACGACAAATAAATTGTTGCGCAGCTCCCAGCCCTGTTCTGTTTTGGTTATGCGCTCAAGGCCACCGATAGTAACCGAGGCACCAAATGCAGCAACGAGGCCACTCTGGTCGCTGGAGCCGATTCGAACGGTGTTGTTGTAGATGTAGTGATTACCGCCCGCACCTCCGGCATTGTTCAGTCCGATCGCGATATACTCGGAATCCTGACCGGCACCCAGGTTCGTAAATTCGGGGACGGAGAACATGTTGTTGTAGACGAAGATGTCGCCTGTATTCGAATTGAATACGACTCCGGTGGTCGGATGGCCCGCAGCATTGTTGGTGATGCCGCCCACGAACTCATTCCCCGCGATGTGCAGGTTTTCCGCCAGTACGATGTACATCCCCGTCCAGAACGAACTCAGAGGGTTGAACTGGCCGGTAAGGTTCAACCGGTTGCCTTCATATCGCGCGTCACCAACCACGTACGTGCTGATAACACGCTCAGATGCCCAGAGATCATTGTTGATGATGTCGACGTCGACTACATCCTGCGTGGCATCGATGCCTACCAGTGCAATTGCGTGCGCGTAGCTCGCGCCTTCAGCACCGATCTGGTTGTTCTCGAGCACCGAATTCTTCGGAACAATGCCACCATGAGAAGAGATTCGGACGCCGACGGCACCGCTCCGCGGGAAGTCGATGAGAATCTTGGTGTTCCGGATCGTGACATCCGGAGAATCTCCGGTGATTACCACGCCGCGGCCGTTGCTCATGCTGACGATGAGAAGAGTGAGGTCGCGGCTATCGCCTCCAACTTCCGCTGATCCGTCAATCGTAATGTACCCCGTATTGACGATCCCCAGGTTTGCACTGCCCGTCGCTCCGGTCTCCGAGACCACTCCCATGCGGACTGTGGGCGTCGCTCCTTCAGCGGGACGGATGGTGAGTGAATTCTCGGCGGTAAGCCCTACGTCCTTTAGGAGGAAATCAGATTCGCTGTCGTCCAGGTCGCTCGTGATCAGGAGCGTCACGGCGCCGCTTACGCCATGCTCATTAAGATCAGCGAATGCTTCGCCAAGCGTCGCGTAATCAGGGTCCGTGTCTCCCGGGGCGGTACCCGCCTCCCCCACGTAATAATCTCCCGAAAGACTCTGCGCGAATGCAGGCCCGGCGATGAGCACCAGGAGTAAGAGGAATGGTAACGTTCGTTGCATGATTCCAGAATTAGTGTGTCGATGAAGGATTACGCTAATAGAATAAGAAATTGAAAAGAACTAAACACGAAGTTTCACGCCTAAATGAAGGGAACGCTTAAGTCATTGAGTTACAGTCGTTAGTGATTACAGTAGGATAAATGAATGTGGAAATATGTAATGGTGTGTATGAGAAACGGGAGTCCGTCATGTCGACGAACTCCCGTTCATAACCTCCACACGCTCGACGATTTTTTATTTAATGAGCATCATCTGTTTCGTTTCTGATCTTCCCTCGAACTCAATGCGGTAGAGGTACATCCCGCTTGCTAGATCCCCGGCGTCGAAGGTCACTTCGTGCCCTCCCACACCTTCATAACCGTTTGCAAGCACGGCTACTTTTCGGCCGGAAATGTCGAAGATCAGGATGCGCACATGTCCCGGTTCACGCAGGTTATAACCGATTGTCGTCGAGGGGTTGAACGGGTTCGGATAGTTCTGGTGCAGCTCGAATGCTGAGGCGATCTCCGATCCATCGGAGGTCTCGATCGGAAGTCCGACGCTGCCTTCAAAGGCCCCCATGTACGGGTTCACCTCGTCCCGCTCCGTTCCGTCGATATCCACTGTTACCAGTGGCAACGGGACGCCCGCGAGGTCGTGGTCCCCAATGGAAGATCCGGTCAGCCGCAGATCCAGATCCGAGACGAACTCGACCGCTTTCGAGACGGAATTACCGTCAAGGGCCGCGCCGAACTGCCATTCCCCGAGTGTTTCGAAATCGTTCCCCCGCCAGTGCCCGATTTTCGCATTCGGCGCGTAGAGGTTGTTGTCATCGATCTCGGGCTCCGTCCCTTCAACTGGCCAGTATATGGCATACGCTTCCGGAGAGGAGTCTTCCACAACAATGATATTGTTGCGCAGCTCCCAGCCCTGCCCGGTCATGGCCACATGGTAAGCGAATCCAAATCCCGCGACGGGTCCGTCTTCGGTGCTCGATCCAATACGTACCGTATTGTGATATATAAAGTGGTTGCTGCCCGCGTCCGCCCAGTTTACTCCGAAGCCGAAGAATTCGGCCGATGGGTAACTGCCATGGTTCGTGAACTCCGGTACGGCAACTGTATTGTTGTAGACCCAGATATCTCCCGCGTTGGCGTTAAAGAGGAAGGCTGCGTTGGGTCGCTGATCGATGTTGTTCGTGTTGAAACCCAGAATCTCATTGCCCGCCACGTGCAGTTGATGGGAGGTAACCACGTAGATTCCGGCCGACCATGAGGTAGTTACGAATTGCCCGGTGATGCGGATGCGGTTGCCTTCGTAGCGTGCCTCCCCGACATACCAGGTGGTTATTCCACGCTGCGAGGCATAGATATCATTGTCGATGATATCCATGTTGATGGTTGCGCCTTCAGCACCTACGAGCGCAATGCCGTGAAAGAACACTCCGTCGTCGGATCCAATCTGGTTGTTCTCCAGAAGTGTGTTCTCCGGGGCCACGTTTCCGGTTCCCACCCGAACGCCCGCAAGCGTCGGGCCCGGAGTCGATGTGATGAGTCGGACATTTCGTACGGTCGTATGGTGCGCCGAACCGTAGATGCGGATACCGGTCGAGCCTCCGAGATTGTCCGCGATGATCGTCAGGTCGCGGCTCGTTCCGCCCTCTTCGTTGGATCCATCGATTGTAACATAGGGCGTATTGACGATGGCGAGCGTTGCACCGTCGGCGATCGTGACGCCTGACTCCTCGATGGCGCCGAGCGTCACCGTCGGGGTGGCTCCCGCCATCGGCCGAATGGTGAGTGATTTATCGGCCGTAAAGGAGAGGTTATTCAAGAGCAGGTTGTAGCCGCGTTCATCGAGGTCGCTCGTGATGTGGAGCGTGATCGGACCCGTAGCCGGGTTCGCGGCAAGATCCTGAAAAGCCTCCCACAGGGATGCGTAATCGGGATCCTCCCCGCCCGGTGCAGTTCCGGCGTCACCGACGTAGAAATCGCCCTCGAACGTTTGTGCGATCGCCGGCGAGGCGGCAATCAACGACAACACGCAAAAGATTTGTACCAATCGTCTCATTCTCTTCCTGAGGTTTGAGTTAGGGGTTTTCGCCAAGAATAATGATCGGTACTGCTTTTGTCAGTCCAATTCTCGTTCCCCATAAAAAAACGGGAGCCCGCCGAATTGGTGAGCTCCCGTTTAAGGCCTGCGTTAGTGCATTTAGATCATTTTACCAGCATCATCTGGCGTGATTCGGCACGGCCGTCGAACTCCATGCGGTAGATATACATCCCGCTTGCAAGCTCGCGTGCATCGAAGTGAACCTCATGCCGTCCCGAGTTCTCGTACGAGTCAACGAGATCGCTTACGAGCTGACCCGCGACGTTGTAGACACGGATTCGGACGTGCCCAGGATCGCGCAGCGTGTAGCTGATCGTCGTTGTGGGATTGAACGGGTTCGGGTAGTTCTGATGCAGCTCGAACGCATTAGCCAGTTCGGTTGCATCCATCGGTTCGATCGGCAGCCCGATGCTTCCCTCATAGGCACCCATGTACGGGGTGGTCTCATCGCGCTCGGTTCCATCGATATCCACCGTTACAAATGGAATCGGCGTACCGGCCAGGTCGCGATCGCCCACCGAGTCACCGGTCAGGCGGAGGTCGAGATCGGATACGAACTCGACGGCCTTGGATACCGAGTTGCCATCGAATCCTGTCCCGAACTGCCATTCGCCCAGCGACTCGAAGTCATCGCCACGCCAGTGACCGATGCTTGCGTTCGGTACGTACAGGTTGTTGTCGTCGAACTCAGGCTCGTTCCCCGCCGGTACGGGCCAGTATAGCGCATAGGCATTATCCGCGTCGTCCTCGACGACGAAGATGTTGTTGCGGATGTCCCACTGCATGGCGGTCGTGGCCATGGCTTTGTCCCAGCCGAAGGCGGCGATCGTGCCGGAATCCGTGCTGCTGCCGATGCGAACTGTGTTGTTGACAATATACTGCGTTCCTGCACCGGCGGCATTGTTCACAGCAACGCCGAAGAACTCGTTTCCTTCGGCCTCGCCATGATTCGTAAACTCCGGCACCGCCACCATGTTGTTGTAGATCCAGACATCGCCGAGGTTGGCATTTATCAGGAACCCGGCCGTAAGCTTCGGAGCCGAGGTGTTCGTCTCGAAGCCGATGATCTCGTTCCCGGCAACACTCGTGTTGCTGACGAGAACCAGGTACATCCCTGCAGGCCAGGCCGTCGCCGCCGTGGAAATGGGATATTGTCCCGTGATCCGGATCCGGTTGTGATCGAACCGCGCATCATCCACATACCATGTCGTGATTCCACGATAGGAGGCGAAGATGTCGTTGCCGATGATGTGGCTGTCCAGTTCCTGTCCGGCGTTTGCCGAAAACGCTACTCCGATATGGAAGGACGTCTCCTCCGTTCCAAGCGAGTTATTTTCCACCAGGGCGCCCAGCGGCACATAGTCACCGATTGAGATCCGAACCGCGGTCATCGCTCCGCCCGCCACGGCCGTTTCGATGTTGGTGTTCAGAATGGACGTGTTCGGCGAGTTATCATGAATGAGAACGGCACGGGTCACCGCGTCATCAGTGATGCGAAGCGTGAGATCTCTGCTCGTTCCGCCGAGCTCCGCTGACCCGTCTACGGTGACGTAGGGAGAGTTAACGAAGGCTAATCCAGCCTCGTTGGCGCTTCCCTCCTCAGCAATGACTCCAAGACTGACGGTGGGAGTCGTTCCCGCCAGCGGTCGGATGGTGAGAGGGGCCGACTCCGTAAACGGACCGCCGTACAGCTGAGCTCCCTCCTCCTCTGTCAGGTCGCTCGTGATGTAGAGCGTGATCGGACCTGTTGGTTCATTGGCCTCAAACTCAGCGAATGCTTCCGAAAGAGAGGCAAAGTGCGGATCAGCACCGCCCGGGGCCGTTCCATCGGCGCCGACGTAGAAATCCCCCGCATAGACACTCGGGAACTCGAGCGTGTACGAGGCAATGCCCGCGTTTGCCGCCAGCACATAAAGGGTCGCAGTGTCATCCTCGTTGACAACGACCTCAAGGTCGCCGCTGAGGAAAAGGTTGGGCACAACGTCCAGCGACGGGGTGTGATACATGTACGTTGAGCCTTGCCCCGTTACATCGAAGACAGCGGCACGCTGCTCTCCACCGTCCACGGCGTCGAAGGTGACGACAAACTGCCGATCTCCGACCTCGAAGTACCGGATGGTGTTCGATGCCAGCCAGTCTCCTGAGAACGTGTGGATGTGTGAGCCGTCGGCACTGTACAGTCCCGGATTGACTCCCGCCTCGTCTTCCCATGGTGAGGCGTTGTAGTAGAGGTATTCATCGCCCAGCCCGACAGGTCCGGCCGAAGGCTGGATTCCTCCATCGGTGAACCCTTCCAGTTCGATGATTTCGTGGGAGAAGGTATCACCGTTATCCTCCGTCGTCAGGACAAGCACCTGATTGCTTCTCGATGCCGGAGCAAAGATCGCGAGCGTGTTGTCTTCGGCCGAGCCCACCACCGTGATCCGGTCTCCGAAGCGCAAGCCAAGCTCACCAAACTCGACCACGACCTCCGCCTCGGCATCGAGATCCGTCCACCGGTAGATTTTGAACGGATCGCCTTCCGATGCACCCAGAACCAGATTTCCGGCGAAGATCACGCCGTCCTGAGACACACCAATGTCGTTGATGGCATAGATGCCTCCATCGACTCCTTCAGGATTGAGCGTTCCGGCGTCGGCACCGGTCTCCGCATCCAGCAGGAAGACATTTGTGCCTGCCGCCCGGGAGGCTACGAGAATCCGACTTTCGCCATCAAATTCCCCATAGGCGAACCCCCGCTCCGTGCTGTTGCCGAAGAAGTCCGGCATGCTAAAGCCTGTCCGCTCCCAGTTCGTCGTAACTTGCGCCATAACGGGCGCCACGACAAATGCCAGCAAGAGCAGAAGAGCTGGTAGCTTTTTTCTCATTATTTTTTCCGATTTGAATGACACGAAAAGCACGTATAGAATAATGAAGCGCTTCCACGTTGTCATCCCTTTTGCGGTGAAAGATGGAAAAAGCGTCCGGTCTGTCCCGGACCGCACGCGAAAAGGCAGCCTCGGCGGCGCAGATTCGGCGAATTAGCCCGGCAGTTCGCTTTGTGCGTTCTAATGAATTTGGAGCCGTTCTCGAACGAGGAGTTCGTCACCGGGGACATGTGCTCGCGAATTCTCGACGAGTCGTTCGAACGCCCGACGGGATAGACACGCTTAGACAGTGATTCCGCTTGCGTTCTCGAACGATGGTGACCTGTGCGGGAAACGGCGAACTACAGAAGGTTGTAGTACAGGTTGGTTTAACCCGTCGAGATCGGATTCCGATTCCTTCTTCTGGGATTGGATAGATACGATCCCGATCGACAATACGGCAGGACCCTGAGTCCTCGTCGTTTTTCGGAGGAGTTAAATTTTGGATTCCCCATGGTTATGCCTTCGGAAACCCAATCGTGAAGGGTCTCAGCATTTCTTCCAAGTTCGATGAAACCCGATCATCGAGCGAACGGCAGATGAGATACTACACCGCCGAAGCCCGAGAGCTATCTACCGTTATGCCAGAGGCGACAGAAAGATGGCTGTCACCTGCTCTTCCTCATCGGCATACTGAAATCTGGTGGCTCTCACCTTGAACCATTCCCATCGGTGACCGCTTCTCAAGCGCGTTACCCATTCCTGGGCCGGCGCCGAGCCCCTCTCCAGGCGGTCCAGCATCATCCGGTTGTTAAGCATATCCTTCGCATGAAGCAGCGAAAGAAGAGACGAACCGACGAGCGGTAGATTATCAATGCTCCTCAGTAGACGTGCGGCGGAGGCACTTATATGCCGAATGACGGCCCCTTTCTGTAGGATCACGACATTATCCCCGTGCGCCAGCTGCAGTAAATGATATCGTTTACGGTCCGCGATGAGGTAAGAATCGAATGGTGCACTTCGGGGCGCGGGCCGAACGGGATTCGTAATCATCTGATCGGGAAATTATTGGGCGAGGGAGAACCGGCAGGGCA